>CAYRPR010000005.1:0-19918 GCA_964425945.1 uncultured Verrucomicrobiota bacterium
AGTTCGCGGCGGTACCGGGCCGAGTAGATATCGCCCATGACATTGTGATCCGCTTCCTCGCTGTCCGCGAAGAACTGGAGCCGATCCGAAATGTCGGCGAGGCGCAATCGGACGGAGAAGCGTGTCTTGTATTCCTCGTCATCGCGCGACGCGAAGGTGGCCACCTGTGAGATCCGCAGGTAGGATCCCTCCACGTCATAGGCGGACTGACGATCGCCGTAGAACTGGCGGACGATCTCCGATTCCCGTTCATCCGCGCCCCGGAACCGGCTTACGAGGAAGGCGTTGATGGATTCCGCCGCCTGGATGAATTTCCGGCTCAGATAATGGTGCTGCCGATCCACGGTTTGCAGGGCGACACCTTCGGTCCCGGCCGCCTCCTCGCCGACGGCCGCGGGGGGGAGGCCCCACACGACGGCCAGCGCGCACAACACGCGCGCGCCCGGTCCGAACCGGATCGTGGCTATGCAACTGCTGCTCAAGGCGAAGCGACCGGCAGATCGTTCAGTTGATCGAAGAGTTCAGCGAGGCGAAGTCGTTTCTGATACCGCTTGAGCGCCTTGCGGATGGCCTTCATTTCGTCCTCGTCATAGGCCAGTTCGGGATCCCGGGCGATGAAGATGAGCCAGAGGCCACTGCCGGTATCCCGGCGAAAGGCGAGCACCCGGCGCTCCCTGGTTTCCTGTACGGCGGCGTATTTCATGGCGTCATCGGTGTTCCTGAAATACACCCCGTTGATGATCAGGCGGACGACATCCTCGCGCCCGTACAGGGCCAGGAACGAGGCGGAACCGCCCACGCGCAGAACGGCTTCGCGATCTCCCTTGCGGGATACGTAATCCGGATTCCGCCGGAGCCCGGCGAGCGAAAGCAGATTCGTGTCGGTAATCAGCGTGTACGATCGAGGCCGCTCGCGCGAGCGCAGGGACAGGCGCTTCAAGGCGCTTTCGGGCAGAATCTCGATATCCCGGTCGCGGCCGGAACACCCGGATAGCGGCCACAGGCCGGACAACAGCATGCCGGCGCAGAGCCATGCCGCCAGCCGGTTTGAAAATGCATACCTCCCCATCGCACTCCCGGTCGCAACCATACGCCCAACGTATATCCGTTCCACCCGCAGATCAATACGATTCAGGCTTTCGCAACGCGCCGGGGCGGGGTAGAACTACCATCGGCATCCATGAATATACGAATTGATTACCAGGCCGCGTATACGTACGACGACAAGGTGTCTCTGTCGCCGCATATCGTTCGCGTGTTTCCGCGGCGCGACATGTACACGCGAGGGATCGATCTATCGTTCCGTTGCGGCGGAGGCGCCGACGTGCAGTTCCGGCGCGATCTGCACGACAATGAGACGGCCTACTGCTTCTTCCCGGCGGCGACGCACGCCTTTGAGATTTCGCTCCGCGCCACGCTTGAACTGACGCCGCGCAATCCCCTGCATTTCCTCCTGGATGCGCACGGCCTGAACATCCCGCCGGCCTATTCGGAATCGGAAAGCGCGCGCCTGCGCCCCTATCTGGAGCTTGAGCCTTCGGCCGTGCTTCCACCCCCGCTCGCCCCCGCGGGGGAACGCCCGACGGTTGACACGCTGATGACGATGGTGCGCTGGATGAATCAGCATATCGCCTACGAGCAACGGCTCGAAGGCGAGCCCTACGCGCCGGGCGAACTCTTGTCGCGCGGCCGGGGCGCCTGCCGCGATTATGCGGCCCTGCTGATCGAGGCGTTGCGCCAGAACGGCGTCGCGGCGCGCTGGGTCAGCGGATATCTATGGGAGGAGGCAACGGCCCATCGCGTGGCCGAGAACGCCTTGCATGCATGGGTCGAAGCGTATCTGCCGGGCGCCGGCTGGATCGCGCTCGATCCGACCAACGGCGTGTTCCCGGATCACCACGCCATCCCGACCGCGGCCGGGCTTACCCCCGAGGATATCGCGCCCGTCAGCGGCACCTATTACGGCACGCGACAGATACCCAGCCGCCTGGCGACGCGGCTGACGATCGAGGAAGTTACGTGAGCGCGAAACATCACAGGCGACCGCGATTCTGGATCACCCTGACCCACCCCGCCCTTCGGGCACCCTTCCCGTGGAGGGGATATCAGAACCATCTCTCTGTCCCTTCAGCCCCCGTCCTATTACATCTGATCGGACGATCGTCTCGCTGGATGTAAGAGTCCGTTACGGTTCCAGCACCCGGATTTCCAGACCGGCCAGGAGCATGGACAGCATCACGAAGTCGTTGGCGGTCTGGCCGTCCGTCATGGCCGACACGCCCAACGTGATGCGGGCCGCGTCGGTCGGTTGGTCGGACAATGTGGCATCCAGATCCACCCAGCGTTCGGCGCCGGCCTCGTCCGGCAACCAGGCCTGCGTCCACATGTGTCCGCCGAACACATCCCGATGGCCCAGGAATTCATCGACATAGAGCAAGCCCGTCGCCGTGCGGCTCGGGATGCCGGCGGCGCGCAGCGCGGCGGCCAGCAGGACCGCGTGCTCCGTGCAATCGCCCTTTCGCGTACGCACCGCCTCGCTGGCCGTGGCCAGACCGACCGACAGATCGCCACCGATCATGTGGCGGTGCACCAGGCGGCGAAGTCGTTCGGCCCGCTGCGCGGGTGCGAGCGCGTCGCGCTCCGTCCCCAGAGCGCGATCGACCAATTCGACGATCTTCGGATCGGTCGGATCAATCATGATCGACGCCCCCCGCTCGGCGTCGCCCGGCCCGCCCCCGGCGTCCGCCTGTACGGGCGCATCGAGATCCACGGTTACGCGAGCGGTTTGATCGCCGATCCAGTTCACATCCTGATAGCCGACTCGTGGGAGCTTGATCTGTTCCTGCATGGACTCGGTGGTGACGAGCACGTCAAACAGCTGGCGGCGTTGTTCGCGGGGGTTCGCGATGGGACGATCCGGCGCCAGGAACATGGCGGCGAGGATCTCCGGGGGATCGAACGGCGAAGAGGCCAACTGCTCATCGGCCGCCAGCAGGGTGATTTCCATGCCGGGCATGATCGTTACCGTGCTCTTCAGGGACTGGCCCCGTTCATCCACGTGTTCGCGCGTTACCAGACCGGGCATCTGCGCGATGCGGGATTCCCATAGCATGGCCGGAACGATGCGGCCGAACACTTCGACCTCTTCCGCCCCGATGACCGTCAATTCGATGTCGATCGGATCCGGGCCGCTGCCGAGATCGATGGTGCGCAGGTTGATCCGTTCGGCCCTTTCCGCGATGCGGCCTTCCACGTAACGCGAAGCCGCGGCCGGCGTCATCCAATCGCCTTCGATCGGCGGCAGCGACTGTTCCTGTTCGCGATCGCCCTGGCGGGCAACCAGGCGCCGGCTCCCGTCGGGTTCGAACCACAGGGATTGCGCAACCTGCATGGCGCCGAAATTCATGCGCAGTTCCGCGCGGCGCGGCTTGCCGCCGGGCGTTTCGTAGAATCCCGACCGTATGTCCATCTGCATGGGCGTCGGCCCGCGGCGGATCTCCATGCGAATCCGCATGGCCGTGACAATCTCTGTCCCTCTCGGGGCCTGCATCATGCGCGCGTACCCGACACGCTCACCGCTCAACTGGACGACGTACCACCGCTCGAAGGGCGTAAAAGATTCCGCCGACGCGGCTTGCGGCCCCATGAAGAACACGCAGACAACGAGCAGAATCCAACGCCGTCCGATAGGCTCCATAACAGACTCCACAATCAGGCCGGTTAATCCGGTGTAATGTTTTACCCGATGCATTAACCGGGGTATAATACATAGATACAGGGGTCATGACCAGATTTCTCGCCATCGCGGTGACACTATTCTCCGCCAAGGTTGCTGTTTGCGCGGCCTTGGTCACGCACCACATGGACGCCAACCTGTATCCCGCGACGCCGGATGGCATAATCAGCGCCAACGAGTACGGTTCGGGCAACGCCCATGCGTTCACGGGGGGCGGCAGTGGTTTCGGGGGCCAGTTCGGCAACGCCACGGTCTTCATGAAAGCCGGTCCCAACCACCTGTACATCGCCTTCTCCAATCTGGGGGTCCCCGGCGACGGCAATCAGTACATCCTCTATCTCCACACGCGAGCGGGAGGGTTCCAGCCGGACGGCCTTGAGATGGACGACACAGCCGACGACGGGCGACGCAACGCGTCCATTCTGTCGCTGAACGGAACGGAGTTTGTCACGTTCGATGAGGGTGCGGCGCGCCGGCCCGATTACGCCCTCGTCTTCAACAACCGCGATCCGGGTGGCGACGGATTCTCCGCATTGTTCGAGCTGGCCGGCGCGGGTAACACGCATGGGCTGATCCCGCACGAACGCGCGGGGCTCGGGACGTCGGTTGTGGAATTCCGCATTCCCCTCGACGATCTCGGGCTCGCCCATGGCGATTCCGTCGATTTTTCGGGATTCAATATCAGCGGCACCGGGTTCCTGTCCAACGAAGGGATCCCCGCCACGGGACTCGGCGCGAATCCCGGATTCGCGGACGGACAAACCAACATCTTCGCGGACTTCCACCGATTCGCTATTCCCGCAACCGGCCCCCAGGTCGGGCTGAACGAGCGCGCGGCCAACATCACGCTGACCCTGCCGCAGAATCCGCCGAGTGGCGGCGTGGGCGCCTATGCGGTGGAAGACACACTGAACGGCATCCACTTCTTCACGCCGATCTGCATCCGGTCGCCGCCCGGCGAAACCAATCGGCTGTTCATCGGCGAGCGCAATGGCCGCATCACCGTGGTCACCAATCTCGCCGCCCCCGTGCGCGAGGAGTTCCTCGACATCCGGTTCAAGGTAAATCTTTCCGGCGAGGGCGGGCTGTTGGGTTTTGATTTTCATCCGGACTTCGCGTCCAACGGTTATTTCTACGTCAACTTCGCCACGACAACCAACACCGCGCTGGGCAGTGGGTTCCATGTGCGGCTGTCCCGGTTCCAGGTGTCGCCGACCAACAACAACTTCGCCAGCCCGACCACGGAGGTCGCTCTGATCACGCAGTTCCATCGCGCCAGCAACCACAACGGCGGCGACGTGCATTTCGGGCCGGACGGCTACCTGTATGTGGGGCTGGGCGACGAGGGGGGCGGCAACGACCCGTACAACAACGGGCAGGCCATCTCGAGCAACTTCTTCGCCTCGATCATCCGCATCGACGTGGACAAACGGCCGGGCAGTCTCGCGCCGAACCCCCATCCGGCGATCGACGGCGCGACCACCAACTACGCGGTCCCGCCGGACAACCCGTTCATCGGCTACTCGCAATTCAACGGCATCGCGGTGAACCCGGACATGGTGCGCACGGAAATCTATGCGATCGGCTTGCGCAATCCGTGGCGATTCTCGTTCGATCCGATAACGCACGAGTTGTATGCGGCCGACGTCGGACAGGGCGCGCGCGAGGAGGTGAACCTGATCGTCAAGGGAGGCAACTACGGATGGGCCTATCGCGAAGGGAATATCGCCGGCCCGAAAGCGCCGCCGCCCGGATTCACCAACGGAATCAACCCCATCCTCGACTATGTCCACGGCACCGGAACCAACCAGGGCCGCTCGATCACCGGCGGCTATGTCTATCGCGGCACCCGGTTCCCGGACATGACCGGCAAATACTTCTTCGCCGATTACGTCAGCGGCAACATCTGGTACCTGACGCACAACGGGACCAACGCCACCGCTTTCCAGCGCATCGGCGGCGCGGCCAACATCATCACGTTCGGAGTCGATCCGCGCGACGGCGACTTGCTGATTGGCCGAATCCCCGAAACGCCCCTGCACCGCATCGTACAGACGACATCCGGCGCGGGCGCGTTCCCCCAAACCCTGGCCGATACCGGCGCCTTCCATGACCCGGCGGATCTGACGCCCTATGCCGGGATCGTGCCCTACGACCTGAACGTCCCCTTCTGGTCGGACGGCGCGGACAAGATCCGATGGTTCAGCATTCCCGACACGAATTCAGTGATCGCGTTTGATCCGGAACAGCCGTGGACCGCGCCGACGGGCACGGTCTGGATCAAGCACTTCGACCTGATGCTGACCAGCGGCGTACCGGAATCCGTGCGCCGCATCGAAACGCGGTTCCTCGTCAGGAACAACAGCGGCTCGGGCGGTTACGGCGTGACCTACCGGTGGGGCGAATCCATGACCGACGCCATCCTGGTGCCGGACGAAGGGCTGAACGAATCGTTCGTCGTGGATCAGGGGGGCGTCATCGTGACCCAGGTCTGGCGCTATCCGAGCCGCGCCGAATGCCTCGTGTGTCACCGGGCCGATGCCGGTTTCGCGCTCGGCTTCAACACGCCGCAGTTGAATCGCGACTTCGATTACGGCGACCGGGTCACGAATCAGCTCTGCGCGTTGAGCGAGGTCGGCTATCTCGACGCCGACGTGCAGGACACCATCCACACCTTGCGTGCGCTGGCCCATCCGACGAACGAAGCGTACAGCATTGCCTATCGGGCGCGGTCCTTCCTGCAGGTAAATTGCGCGCAGTGTCATCTTCCGGGCGGCGGCGCGCCGTACAGTTGGGACGGACGTATCGCGACGCCCCTGTCGCTCGCCGACATCCTGGACGCGCCGCTGCTGAACGACCAGGGCGATCCGGACAACCGCGTGATCCGGCGCGGTAACGTCGGGCAATCGATGATTCACACGCGTATCACAACGCTCGGATCGAGCCGTATGCCGCCGCTGGCTTCTTCCGTCATCGACACCCAGTCGGTCGCGCTGGTCGCGGCATGGATCAACGAACTGGCGTCGCACCAGACGCTCGCCGAGTGGCAGATCGAGCATTTCGCCTCGACGAACCATCCCGACGCCCACCCGAAGGCCGATCCGGATGAAGATGGCGCGGACAACGAAACCGAGTATCTGACCGAAACCGACCAGACGGACCCGGACGAGGTCTGGGCTATGACCCTCGAAATCGATGGCGACACGCCGGTCATCCGCTTCCCGCGCGTCGCCGACCGGGGGTTTGATGTGCAAGCCTCGACCAACCTGCTCGACCCGCTGTCCTGGCAATCGCTCAATGTGCCGGGGAACGCCCCGATCATGACCGGAAGCACGCTCGATGAGGCGATTAACGATACGTCGGCGACAAACCTGATGTTTCGCTACTACCGGACGCGCATTTTCGAGCATTGAGAAAGAACCGCTCGAATAGAGGTTCCGGCTGATGTAGAGTACTCGACTTTATTCCGGGTGTAGAAATTGAAACCTATACAATGGCTCCTCCTGACGGGCGGTATCGCGCTATTGGCCGTGGCGATGGCGCTGGCCCTCGTTCGCGCGCCGCGCGGAGCGCCTCCGCCCGAAACGCCCGTCCGGGAGGAAACTCATCACTCGGCGCAACCACCGGCTGACGGGAATCCGGCGGCGGAGGATGAAGCGGACAGTACGAAACCGGCCGGCGAACAGCAGGTGCTCACGCCCGGAACTCCTCGGCCCGACCTGCCGGAAATCGCCGATCTAACCGAAGCGTCCGCCCGCGAGGCGTATGCGGAAAAACTTCGTATCCGGCAGGAGGAGGCTTATCGAGCGGCGCGCGAGCGGGCGGAGGATGCAGGATGGCCGACGCGGACGGAAATTGACGGCGTCGTGCACGAATTGTACGACTTTGACGAGGAGCGCGGCCCCCGGTACCGGATCACGTACAATCTGAACGCCGGCGTATCGACCGCCGCCGACCAGGTGCGGCAGAATCCCCCGCACAATGACGGGGGCACCGGCGTCGTGGTCGGCGTGTGGGATGAGGGACAGATCCGCGCCACGCACCAGGAATTCGGCGGGCGGATCGCGGTTATTGATAATGTCGCCCTCTCCCCTCATGCGACACATGTCGGCGGAACCATCGGCGCGGCGGGTGTGCAGAGCAACGCGCTGGGCATGTCGCCGAAGGTCAATATCGTATCCTATGACTGGAATTCCGACCTGGCGGAGATGGCGACCGCCGGTCGGGCCTCGCCTGCGCAGACCGACAAGATCCAGATATCCAACCACTCCTACGGCTTCCCGGCGGGCTGGGTCATTGCGAATTACGCGGGTCCCACGGCCTGGCACTGGCTCGGCACGTGGGGCGCACAGGAATCGGACTGGTTCGGCCAATACGACGATACGGCGCGCGATCTGGATGAAGTCATCTACAACACGCCGTACTATCTGCCTGTCGTCGCGGCGGGCAACGAACGGGATGACACGGCCCCGAGCGCCGGCACCACTTTCTACTATTGGAACGGCGGATGGCAAAGCAAGTCCTATACGCCTGCCACGGACCCGACCAACGACAATTACAAGGCCGGCGGTTATGACACCCTACCCCTGACCAGCAATGCCAAGAACCCCCTGCTGATCGGCGCCGTCAACGACGCTGTATCGGGCGGCGCGCGATCGCCCGCCAGCGCCACGATGCTCAGCTTCAGCTCGTGGGGCCCGACGGATGACGGACGCATCAAGCCGGACATCGTGGCCAACGGCGCCAGCCTGTACTCGCCGGTCTCATCCGGCGATGCCAGTTACGGGACCAGCTCCGGGACCAGCATGGCCTCACCCAACGCCGCCGGATCAGCCGCGCTGTTGCAGGAGTTGTACGGCAACCGGTTTCCGGGCGCGTCCATGCGCGCCGCCACGTTAAAGGCGCTGATCCTTCACGCCGCGGACGACCTGGCCAATCCCGGCCCGGACTACCGCGTCGGTTGGGGCCTGATGAACACGAAAGCGGCGGCGGATCTGATCCACCGGCATGCGGACTTCCCGGAATACGATCTGATCCGGGAGGATGACGTATCGAACGTCGATCCGATGCGGACGTACACGTTCGTACGGGAAGAGGCCAACACGAATCCGGTCCGCGTGACCATCGCGTGGACGGATCCGCCCGGCCCCATCCGCACGGGGCTGAACAACACCAATCTCGTGCTGATCAACGATCTGGACCTGCGCGTGATCGACCCGCTCGGAGTAACCAACTTCCCGTACGTGCTGGATCCCGCCAATTTCACGGCAAACGCCACCAACGGCGACAACTTCCGGGACAATGTGGAGCAAGTCCACATCGCCGACGCCACCAATGCCGGAACGTATCGCGTGGTCGTCTCGATCAAGGGGGCCGTGTCGAACCATGTCCAGCACTTCTCCATGATCGCCGACGGCTTCTCCGCCGCGCCGGCCATCGAGCATGAACCGCATCCGAACACGACGAACACCGCGACCGACTACGCGATCGATGCGGTGATCACGCCGGACTACCTGCTCAACACGAACGAGCTCTGGATCGCCTGGTCCACCGACGACGCCCCCGAGACCTTCACGACCAATCTGATGAGTCGGTTGTCGAACGACACCTGGCGCGCGGAGATTCCGGCGCAGGATGTCAACACCACGGTTCATTACTCTATTCATGCCAGGGCCACGAACGGATTGGCCGCGCGCCATCCCGCGGACGCGCCGGACAGCCGGCACAGCTTCCTGATCAGCGGCCCGGTGTCGTTGCTCATCGATGGCGATCCCGATATCCACGGAGAGGTAACGCCCGAATACGGAGAATACACCTATGCCTCGGGCAATGTGGTGCAGGCCGCCGCGCCATTCTTCACGGTCCCCGCCGGCGGGGAA
Source organism: uncultured Verrucomicrobiota bacterium (assembly GCA_964425945.1). Classification (GTDB taxonomy): domain Bacteria; phylum Verrucomicrobiota; class Kiritimatiellia; order SLAD01; family SLAD01; genus CAYRPR01. The sequence goes on from CAYRPR010000005.1 coordinate 9,616, forward strand.
CGGGACGCGTTGGCCGGATATACCGGCGCCGGCAGTGTCCCGCCGGACGAACCGCGGCGCGATGAAGCGGCCCACTACGCGGCCTGGACGAACGGGTCCAACGGCGGCGCCGGGTTTGAACCTTGGGAGTTGTCCGGCCATTCCGACGCCGGCAGTTTCGCGGGCTTCTTCCTCGGCGACTCGACGGCCGGCACCGGCGACATCAATTCGGCGAACACGAACGCGTTCGGCATGTACGCGAACCCCGCGCCCGCCCTTGCCCGCGCCGTCCGCCGGTTCGCGGGCGGCGAACTGCGCGAAGGGCACTCGTTCTCCATCGATATCGCCGTAAATTTCCGCAACGGGCACAAGGGGATCATCCTGCTGAACGGCGACACGATATTGTTCAACTTCAATGTCGGCGAGCTCAACGGCCAGGACGCCTATTTCTACGAACTCAACGGCAACGGCAACCGCTTCGATACCGGCTGGAGCTATGATGCGCAAAGCGTGATCTCGTTCCTGTTCACGCAGGGTACCGGGACGGTCATGACAATCCGCATGGAGCGGGGCGCCGACCTGATCGAACTCGAAGCGGCGCTGGCGGCCCGCCCCGATCGCACACAACTCTACACCTCCCGGACAACCGGGGGCGGCTCCGACAACGACCTGTATTTCAACCACCTCGAGATCAACCGCCCGAACGAGGTGCGCTTCATCATCGAAGAGGACTCCGAACTGGTCTGGCACTGGCAAAGGCAGTACGCCCTGACCCAGACGTCGACCGTGGCGGGCATTATCGATGCCGTCACATGGTGGGACGATGCCGCAACCGCGCAGACGGTAACCGCCCCGTTCTTCACCCTGTTCAACGGCACCAACTTCGCCTTCGCCGAATGGCGCGTGGATGATGTGCGACAAGAGGACGGATTGGGCATCGCCGTCAATCCCGCCACGGATATCGTCCTGTCCGCCCCTGCTTTCGCCTCTGCGCTGTACCTCCCCGCCGGCCAGGATACGGACGGCGCCGGATTGCCGGATTGGTGGCAGATCCATTATTTCGGATCGTTGGGCGTGGATGCCGGCGTTGATTCCGACGGCGACGGCTTTACGGAACTGGATGAATACCGGGATGGGACCAATCCGAAGGATGACGAGGACGTTCCCCAGCCCCCGGCCATCCAGCACTCGCCGCTCGCCGAGCCGCAATCCGCGCCCGCGCCGTGGACCGTGACCGCCGAAATCACGGACAACCACATCGTGGCGAATGCGACCCTGTGGTGGAACCGCAACAGCACCGGGTGGGAAAGCGCGCCGCTGGAATTGGGCGAAGCGGAGAACATCTACACGAATGCCATACCGGCGGGCACAAACGGAGATCATCTCGTCTATTACGTCGTGGCGGAGGACGACCTCGGCCTGGCAAGCACCAACGGCCCGCATGAATTCCTGGTCCGGTACGCCGTGATGCAGGTCGCGCCCACCAACGATCAGTCGTTTATTGTTCAGCCGCTGACCGGCACCAACTTCTCCATCGCCATCGAGAACTTCGGCAATACCAATCTGGGTTGGGAGGTCCGGCTGATTGATTCGCTTTTCTCGGACGACATGGAAAGCGGCACCAACGGCTGGTCGGCGCCTGATCCAGGCCTGTGGCACCTGACGACGAACCGCTCGTACAGCGGTCAATTCGCCTGGTATGCGGGCAACAGTTCGATCTGGCAATACAACAACGGCATGTTTGATTGGCTCGTGTCGCCGCCGGTTACCGTCTACGACGGCACCACACTGACGATCAACCACTGGATCAAGAGCGAATTGCTCGATTCAACCTACGCGTGGGACGGCGGCGTGGTGGCGGTGTCGACCAATGGCGCCGATTTCATTCAGATCGCCCCGGAAGGCGGCTACCCGTACCTGATGCAGGGCCATTCCCAGTCGCCGTTTGAGCACAACACCCCGGTCTTTGCAGGAACGGGCGGCTGGCAAATCGCGGTGTTCGATCTGTCGGCGTGGGCCATGCAGGAGGTGCAGATCGCCTTTATCTTCGGCTCGGACGGTTTTGTCGTGGACGAGGGATGGTATATCGATGATGTGGTCCTTGGCACGGGCACGCATACCAACGAATGGATCTCCGCCGCTCCGACCAGCGGCGTGGCGGTCGCCGGCTCGTCGACCAGCGTGGTCGTCTCGCTGGACGCCCTGACCACGCCGTCCGGCGAGGACCGCACTACGTTGCTTCGCGTTATCGGCAATGACCCCGTATCACCCGAACGGACTATTCCGGTTCGTATGCAGGTCCGCTCGCCGCCGCAGATCGACATCTCGTTTGCCGGTCAAACCTCCACGGACGGATCCGGGCGCGTGACCACGACCAACGAGGTCTTTGACGCCGACCCGGAATGGCTGGAAATCGAGTATCGCTATTCGACGGACCAGGGCGACACCTGGCTGGCCCCGTGGATTCAAAGCGCTACCGCGACGCTGGGCGCGCCGGCTGTGACCAACGCCCCCACGAATCAGGTGCGAAACGTGCAGACGGGCGCGTTGAACGACGCCGCGACGAACACCCTGTCCGTCGTCTGGGCCACCCATACCAACCTGCCGCCGCCCACGCTGACCACCGGCACGCTGATCCGTGCGCGCGCGTTCGACGGCATCTTCTGGAGCGATCCCGTCACGAGCGCGTTCTTCATGGTGGATAACGAGCCACCCGCGCCGCCGCCGGCGTTGTGGAGTTCATCGCATACGCAGACCCTCTGGTCGGCCAACAGCATGATTTCCATCGAGTGGACCGCGGCGGACGACGGCGACGGCATTGGTCTCGCCGGCTACAGTCACATCTTCACCAACGACATGACGTCGGCACCATCCGTCGTTATCACCGGCGATCTGGACGCCGAGAGCCCGGACTTGGGCGAAGGCACCAACTGGTGGGCCGGCGTGCGCTCGTTCGACGTCTTCGGCAACAGGAGCGCCACAACCAACATCGGCCCGTTCTACATCGACCTCACCGCACCGGCCGCCACCGGCGCAGTCGTGATCATCCCGCAAAGCGCCTTCGGCAGCTACACGCTCGACGGCGCCCTGACGAATACCTGGGCGGGATTCAGCGATAACTTGTCGGGTATCGACGGCTACTACTTCGGTTACACCAACCACGGCGGAACGGCCAACGGGAACTGGACAACGGATCTCTCCGGGATACTGCCCGACGCCGCGCCCGACCAAACGAACACCGTTTTTGTCTGGGCGCAGGACATCGCCGGCAACATCGGCGCGGCGGCCTCGGCGGGCATCCTGGTCCTCGACCCGGACGGCGATTGGGACGGCAACGGCTTGAGCAATCTCCAGGAAGAGATCGCCGGCACCGATGCGGCCGATCCGGCCAGCGTGTTCATGCTGGATCCGGACGCCTCCGCCGATGACGAGGGCTTCATCCTGCGGTGGCCCTGGATCACGAACCGCGTGTACACGGTCCTATGGCTGGACACCAACAGCCTGGTCCCGCCCCTCGACTGGAACGCAATCACCAACCCGCCGTATGGCGTCACCAACGCCTGGGCGATCTGGCTCGACACAAACACACCCCTTAATGGCACGCGATATTACTGGATCACGGTAGAACGTGATGAGTGACAGATCGGTGCCTTGACGCCAACAATACGGTGTGTTAGCATTCGCTTCATGGCTTGTGCGCCAATTCAGGCGGATAGTCCTAAGGCCCGCGCCATCCGTACGAAAGGAGAGCGATGATGAGGTATTCGGTGCTATCGGTCCTTGTGGCATTCCTGGTGATCGCGTCGCCGGCGACAGCCTGTGAAAACTGCCGATTGAAGGACGCGGGATATTTCATTGGGGACATGACCATTCTCGGGAATGGAACCATCTATTCCTGGGCGCGGGTCGAGCCCGGCGGAAAACCGCATGCGATCGGGGTTACGTTTACCGAAACGGCGCTGAACGGTCTCCGCCAGGATGTGCCGGAGACTTTTCCCCGACCGCCGGGCTGGGAATACAACCTGCGCCTGCCCGAGGAAGCCATGGAGAAATCTCCTTATGATCACATTGGATTCGATTGGAATCCGCGGGGTCATATTCCTCCGGGCATCTATGACACGCCCCACTTCGACATTCACTTCTACATGCTGCCGTACGAGGAGCGGATCAAGATAGATATCGTGGGCGAAGAGCTCGAACGATGCCGGATATTTCCCGATGCTAAATACCTTCCCCAGGGCTATTTCTTCGCGCCGGGCTCGGAGGAGCCGAAAATGGGCTCCCATTGGGTAGACAAAGAAGCCGCTGAGCTGAACGGCGATCCTTTCACGCACAGCTTTCTGTTCGGAACGTACGACGGCAGGATGATTTTCTGGGAACCCATGATCACCAAGGCTTTCCTGGAAACACAGCCGGACATCCTCATCCCGATCAAGATGCCGGCCGCCGTGCAGGTGGCGGGATACTATCCCACGAAATATCAGATCAAGTTCGATCCGGATCGGAAAGAGTCTACGGTGGCTATTTCGGAATTTGTCTGGCTGGACGCGGAATAAGCGGGACGGAGGCATCGGGAACCTTATAATTCACGGCCTGCGCTGTCGCCGCGCCGACAGGGCGAGGGGAACGGGCTGTTTGTTTCCGGGCAACCGGTTATGGATGCGGGATGGATTCCGGTTACCCGGCATTTCGCGTTGTGTTCATGGCGGGGCGAGATCCTGCGCATTGACGACTCATTCCGCACGGGCTATCCGCACACGACAGGGACAGAGAAATAGTAGCGGCGCAATATGATGCAAGTTTATTCAAATTAGCGAGTTACGCGATTCCTGGTTGCAGAGTTCGGCGCGGTCTTCATTTCTCTGTCCCTCGCAACGCTATTACATCCAAGATGACGATCGTCCATCTGGATGTAATAGCGCCGGACCCGTCGTGCGACTTGGCGAGGTCCCGAAAGCAATCTGACAAGATTTGTCAATCTGCGGGAGAGGGGGCGACAGGACCGATAACCTCGACCCCGTTGATGAACGCCGCGCTGCCGATCGGGGTCAACCGGATCCGAAGCCCGTACCCATCCACCGCTACTTCGAACTCGCGGACCAAGGCGCGATCCCGGCCGCCCGCCGCCTGGACGACATCGAAGTTGCTCAAAAGGCGGAGCCGGACGAGGTAATTGCCGGCGGGGATATCGGCCAGGCTGTACCCCCCACAGCCTGTGCGGGCAGCAGAGACAGCAAGGACAAACTCGCGAGAGAAATGAAACTTGATAGGAAGTGGCCTGAGGGGCGGGCCCTGAAGAGCGACTGCTGCATTGAGGCCAAGGCGGCTGATGGCGTGACCTGCATGACGGGAGGCTACCCATTTCCGGGGCGAACGTCAAACCCGCCGCGGCCAGAACGGGTTGTCACCGCGGGGACCATATGATATGCAAGCGGCATGGATGACGGCGGGTCAAGATATCGCTTTGTCTTTCTGGTCGGGCACTCTCATAGCGGCTCGACCCTTCTCGGGCGCATGCTGAACATGCATCCGGATGTGTTCTGTCCGGGCGAGATCCTGCGCATTGACGACTCATTTCGCACGGGCTATCCCTGCTCCTGCGACGCGACACTCGATCAATGCCCGTTCTGGACGCCACGCCTTGACCTCGTTTCGAAAGCGGCGCGACGGAACTATCGCAAGACCACACGGGCGGACTGTGATCGCCTGCTGGGTCACGAACAGAAGAGCATCCTGCTGGATATCTCCAAGAGCAAGGTCTATCGCATGAGGCGGCGCCTGCTCGGCGCCGACGATCCCGGATTGATATTCCTGGTGCGGGACACGCGCGGAGTCATCGCGTCGATTATGCGCCGCGGCAATCCAATCGACCACGAAATCCGCAGTTACACAAAATGGCTGAAGCGCTTTGTCCGCATGGAGCGGGCGCTGGTCGGCCGGGCCCTGCGCTTATACTACGAGGATCTCGTGGCCGACCCGGCGTCCACCCTGCGCGCGGTATGCGAATTCCTCGGCGTGGATCCGGTCGATGAGATGCTGCATCCGTCGCGCGCCGAGCACCATTTCATCCACGCCAGCATCTCGCCCTACACCAAGACGAGCGACACGATCGAATGCGACGAGCGGTGGCGGGACGAGTTGAGCCCCGCGGAGATTGCCGGCATCGAACGGGTCATGGCGAAGTGGCCGCTGCTTCGAGACCGATATCTTGCCGGATAATCGGATCCAGAATCTCAATGAATTTCTGCGCGTAGAGCGCGTGCAGCGTGGCGTTGGGATGACTATCGCCGGGATAGATCATCAGGTCCTTATCCTTATAACCGGCGAGATCGATTTCATACGTGTCCACCCACCAGGCGCCATCCTCCTCCATGATCCCGCGAACCCATTCGCGATACGCCCAGTCGTGGTCCGGATTGTCCAGCTGGGCGATGGGCTTGAGCAGGTACGCGACACGCCGCCGCTCGCCGGCTACAGCCCGGAACTCCCGCGCGATCAGATCCAGATTCGCCGCCATCACCTCCGCCGGCGTGACCGAACCCCGGACATCCTCCAGCTCGCCCAGCTTGCCCGCGCGCCAGTGCCGTATAAGCTCCAGAAAGAAGAATCGATTGGAGAAGAAGCGATACCGCTTGTCCGCGAACTTTTTCCAGTCCGAAACCTCGGGACGACGCACCCGATGCGGCTGTACGGCCATGTTCTTGCGCATCAAGCGGGTCTGGTTCAGACAGATCAACAGCATGTCCGGATCATACCGCAATCCGACTTCGCGCAGGGCGTGCAGCATCTCGCCGGCATGACTTCCGCCGACAGAAAGATTGATCACCTCCACGCGCCGGCCCGGCAGAACCGCGTTCCAATGGCTCTCCACCCGCACGGTGAACGTTTCGTCGTCATCCACGCCCGTCCCCATCGCCGCCGACGGCCCCGACACCACGATGCGGTAAACGCCGGCCGGCTTCTCCCATGAATAATCCCGGCCGCGAAAACCGGCACGATTGACGGTGAATGGTTGCCCCAGGAACAAGGTTCGTTGATCCGGTTTCAGCCCGGAATAGGTGGACTCGTCATACTCCAGCGCGGACCAGGGGTGCCCGTATCCGGCCGGTCGATAGCGGTCGAAGGACAAACCCGCCGGCCCAAAATACCGGACGCGAAAATAGAGCTCGCCCAGCAGGCAGAAGGCCATCAGGGAAACAACCACGATGACCAGATGCCTGCGGTAGGGGCGGTTCATCATCCACGCCACGGCAAAGACCGCCCCATACAAGCCCATCAACAGCGGCGGATGCATCCGGTCGAACAGATACACCGGCAACGCCAGCAACAGCAGGACGAACAGCGCCAAGCGTGCTTGTCGCGCCGTGATCCACCCGCGGAAGACCGCGATCTGACTAAAATTGAAAATAGATGAAATCCTCCCCACCCCGTATGGTGGCGTTGAACAGATAAATAAATGCAATCCACGCGAAACCCCACAGATAACCGGCGAGGCGGACCGCCGTCGAGGACTTCTGGAAGATCATCAGGTCCGACGCGCGATATTGCGCGATCTGCATGACCCACAGCGGCAGAGCCAGGAAGACCGTCCACGACGCCAACAACAAGGAACGGTCCGTCACCTGGAAATGGAACAGGATACCCCGCATCAGTTCGCCCGTATGGGCGAGCGATTCCGCGCGGAAGAGAAAACCGCTGAACACAAAGACATGGAACATCAACGCCATGCTGGCATACGTGACGGCCTTATCGAGCGTCCTATTCTCGAATGACAGATGTTTCATCAGCCACGGCTGGATCATGGCGTGGACGGCCTGCACAACGCCGAACAGGAATCCCCACAGGACGAAGGTCCAACGCGCGCCGTGCCAGAGCCCGATCATGGTCATGGTGAAGATCAGGTTGATGTGGGTCCGCACGGTGCCCATTTTGTTGGCGCCGATCGTCACAAACAGATAATCGCGCACCCAACTCGTCAGCGAGATGTGCCAGCGCCCCCAGAAATCAGACGGGCGAACCGCAAAATAAGGCAGGCGGAAATTGACCATCAGCTCGATGCCCATCATTTTGGACAGGCCGCGCGCAATGTCCGAATAGCCGGAGAAATCCCCGTAGAGCTGGAACGCGAAGGCATACATCGCCAGCAGGCTGTCCACGCCCGACGGGTTCGTTCCGGGGGCCAGCACACTATTCACGATGATCGCGCAGTGGTCGGCGATAATGACCTTCTTGAAAAGGCCCCACGCAATCAGGAACAGACCGTCCTTGATCTGCTGGACATTCAGTGTGCGGGGCTTTTCCAGGCGCGGGAGTAGATTCCGCGCGCGCTCAATCGGGCCGGCCACCAACTGCGGGAAGTACGCGACAAACAGCGCGAAATTCAGGAAGTTCCGCGTCGGCTTCATGTGGCCGCGATAGATATCGATGGAGTAACTCATGGTCTGGAAGGTGTAGAACGATATGCCGACGGGCAGGATGATGTTCAGGCTCCACGGATTGACCTGGAACCCGAGCGCGGAGAGCAGGTCGGCCATGCTGGTCGTGAAGAAGTCGAAGTATTTGAAGAAGCCCAGGACACCGAGGTTGCCGATCACGCTCAAGGCCAGCCATCGCTTACGATTACGCGGCTCCGTATGTTCCGCGATCCGAAGGCCGCAGACATAGTCCAGTACGGTGGAGATCAGTATCAATGACAAGAACCGCACATCCCACGAGCCGTAGAACACGAGGCTGGCGATCCAGAGCATCGCATTCTGGCGTCGATAATCGAGTACGAGGTACAGCGCGTACACGACGAGGAAAAACCACAGAAACTGAAGTGAATTGAAGAGCACGATTCAGTCCTTGTCCGCGGGCGGCCGGAGTTCCGCCGGTGGGGGCACGCCCAGGTGTTGAAGTAAAAACAGAATGAGCCGCCCCTCGGCCAGGCGGTCGGAAAGGCCATCCGACAGCAGGGCCACCTCGCAAGGCACGCCCGCGGCAATACACCGATCCGCCAGCGCGCGGACATGATCGGGATGATGTTTGTAATGCGATTCGGTTCCCGGGTCGCCATCCGGATAACGATTCATCAGGAAAATCGGGGGGTCATCGGCCGTAATATGGTCGATCACGGACACCTCCCGCAATATCCGGTCACGTTGCTCCGACTCCTCCGGGATGCCGGCCGTATACCGCGCCGCACCGTCCAGCGAGCCTCCGGGCGGCGGGCCCAGAGTCTGCCTCCAGACACGCGGATCGTAGGAAACCTGCGGATTGATGGCGCCGACCCCGGCCACACGGGATGATTGTCGCAGCACGGGATCCGCCGAAGCCTCCTCTGACAAATCGTCGTGCACAGCCGTCCATAGCGCGATCCCGGCGCCGGCGGAGCTGCCGATCATCGCCACCCGCTCCGGATCGATGCCGAACGTCTCCGCCTGCGTCCGGATGAACTGTACCGACCGCGCCCCGTCGCGCAGGATCATGTACAGCGGGACCTCATCCAGCAGGCGGTAATTGATCGACGCAACCGACACCCCGCACTCCAGGAGCCGGGGCAACAGACGCAACCCGCGCAGAGCCCGCTTATTGCCCGAAACGAAGCCCCCCCCATGCACGTAGATGACGAGCGGGGCGCGGTTCGTGGTGACCGCCAACCAGAGGTCCATGACCTGCCGCGGATGGCGCCCGTAGGAGATGTTCTCGAAATCCGGCTTGGTATCCGCCATGGACATTTCCAGACGTTCGTCCAGGGTCCGCAGCATCGCGCGGTAGCGCCGGGCTTCGCGCGCGGTCAGTATGCCATCCCCGTTCTCATCGGCCTCCGGGAACTGCTCCAGCAGGCGTTGCAGGCGCTGGTGCGTCTCCGATGTCGCCTCGACGCGGGCGGAGGTGATCTCCGGACACGCCAGGCAGAGCATCAGGCAGACCATTGAATATCGCATAGCTACGCGTCCGAAACGGATCGTCCGTTACTCGCCGGCGGATTCCGCATTCAATTCGACGCGAAACATTTCGTCAGTCGCGCCGGGACGGGCGAGGAATAGTTCGAGGTTGGAAGGTTGATATCCGTCGGCGATCACGGTCAAGCGATAATGTTCGAACGGATTGAGCATGAAGGGTTCGCCGGTCCTGCCGATCGGGACGTCCCGCCCCAGGACCAGCCGGCGAATCCCCCGCGCGGCCTGGTCGCCGCGAAACCGGTAGATCTCCGCCGGCACGTTGCTCTCCACCGTCACCTGTACCGGCCGAGGGAAAAGCCGGAAAGAAAGGTGGCGGTGCTCCCCGTCGGTCAAGCGCACGGTTTCCGCCCGCGACACGTCATATCCATCGACGCCCAGTT
>CAYRPR010000006.1:0-19061 GCA_964425945.1 uncultured Verrucomicrobiota bacterium
GATCCACCGCGACTTCGCCGGTCTTCTTGTTCCGCTCGTACATGTCGTCGGCGTTCCCGTGATCGGCTGACACAACCAGAATGCCCTTCGCCTTGCGGATCGCCTGCATCAATCGCCCGATCCCGAGATCGACGGCCTCGACCGATATCTCGACCGCCAGGCAATCGCCTGTATGCCCGACCATGTCGCCGTTGGGATAGTTCAGGCGGATGAAGCGATGCTTGTTCTGCAGAATGGCATCGACGACCTTGTCCGTAATCTCCGCGGCCTTCATCCAGGGGCGTTCATCAAATGACACATTGTCGGACGGTATCTCGATATAGTCTTCCAGCTCCGGGACAAACTTGCCGGACCGATTGCCGTTGAAGAAATAAGTCACATGGCCGTATTTCTGCGTTTCGCTGATGGCCAGTTGCGGTACGCCGCTCCGGGAAAGATACTCGCCCATCGTCCGATCAATGGCGGGGGGCGACACAAGAAACTTTTTCGGGATCTTGAGATCACCGTCATACTGCATCATACCGGCGAACTGGACGTTCGGTCTCGGTCCGCGATCGAACTCGCTGAAGTGCTCCTCCTCGAACGCGCGGCTCAGTTCGATGGCGCGATCGCCGCGGAAGTTGAACAGAATGACGCTGTCGTGTTCGCGGATCGGGCCGACCGGCTTACCGTCTTCGACGATGACAAAGGGCGGCAGATCCTGGTCGATGATCCCCTTCTTCGTCTCGCGGCCCGCGTCGACGGCCTCGGTGACGGAGGCGTAGCCCGGCCCCTCCCCTTTCACGTGAATATCCCAACCGCGTTTCACCATCGGCCAGTCGGCGTTGTAGCGGTCCATGGTGATCTTCATGCGTCCGCCGCCGGAAGCTATCCGGTAATCCACGCCTGCTTCCTGATTCAGCTTCTTCATCAGGCTCTCGATCTGGTCCACATACTCGAGGGCCGAGGTGGGCGGCACATCACGCCCGTCCAACAGGGCGTGCAGGCGCGCGCGCCGGATGCCGGCTTTGGTGGCCTCCTCGAGCAGGGCCTGAATATGCGTCATGTGACTGTGCACATTGCCGTCGGACAGCAGGCCGATCAGGTGCAGGGCGCTGTCATGCTCTTTGCAGTTGGCGATGAGTTCCTTCCAGACCTCCCCGTCAAACAGCGCGCGGGAAGCGATGGCCTGATTAACGAGGCTGGCGCCCTGGTCAAATACCCGGCCGCAGCCGATGGCGTTGTGGCCGACCTCGCTGTTGCCCATATCCGTATCGTCCGGCATGCCGACGGCCCGGCCATGGGCCTTGAGGCGGGTCTTCACGACGTGCTGATCCAGCCAGTCCAGGTGGGGTTTCGACGCCTTAAGGACCATATCGCCTTCGGGATGCCTGCCGATACCGACCCCGTCCATGATGACGAGTACCACCGGGCCTTCCGGCCCGCTGTAATGCTCCATTTTGTTGAGCTTGATCATGTGCCAATGACTCCTGAAATCCGCTGGGATTGCTTTGACGAGCGCAATGTGAAGCGGTAGACTGATTTATTCGGGGTAAATGTTCAAGCACAGGATTCGCCGGACCGCATGTCCAGATTGCTTGACGGTCACAAAGGGGTTTTTGCATAGTCCGCTCATGGACCAGCAACCAGCCATCGATCAGGACGAAGACTACATCCGCGCCTGCCTGCAGGATGTGCAGTCGCTCATGGAGAACACGCTGGCCCAAACGGCCTTGCGCTTCCTGATCGCGGATCACAAGGAGCTCTTCGGAAACGGGAAAATGTTGAGATCCCGGCTCGCCTTCCGGGTCGGACCGGCCTCGGGAACCGCCTACAACACCCTGCTCCACGCCGCCGCGGCGGTTGAACTGATCCACATGGCGAGTCTTCTCCATGACGACGTCATTGATGGCGGCCATTTGCGGCGCGGGGCGCCGGCCTTCTGGGTCGAGCGCGGCGCGCCGGGGGCCATCCTGCTGGGCGACCTGTTTCTTTTCCGCGCGGTGGAACTGATCTGCCATGTCGAGGACAACCGGCTGACGCATCCCCTCGTCTCCTTCACCGGCGAAGTGTGCCAGGCGGAATCCGAACAGGAACTGATATTCCGGGGTCAAACCATTGACTGGGACAATTGCGTGGACATCGCGCGGCGCAAGACGGGTTCCCTGTTCGCGTTTGTGGCGTACGCCTGCGGGGAGCGGGACGAAGACCTGTGCAACGCCCTGAAGGAAGCCGGCTATGCCGTCGGCACCGCGTATCAACTGGCGGATGATGTCATGGACGCGCTCGGCAATCCGGAGGAATCGGACAAGACGCTCGGTACGGACGAAGCGCGCGACAAGAACACCGCCATGTCCTTCATCGAGGCGGCGCATGTGGATCCCGTTCAGCGCATCGAGGCCCTGTGCAAGTTCTCCGTGGACACGCTCGCGGACTGGCCTGAAGTCCAGCAGGCGTGGCGGATTTATCTGGATTGCGATCTCCGTCCGAGCGTGCAACGCTTCCTCCAGGCGCTGACCAAATAGTCGTCCAGCGCAGAATTAGTACGTATCTCATTGACATATGAGGTCCGATTCGTAGATTGGCATGACTTTTTTGAACCGTGTGGCTTGTTGGATTTCTGATTCGTGGCAGTTGCCCTATGGCCCCGTATATCGTTAAGGAAGGATTGGACATACCGCTGGATGGCGCCCCCCGGCCCGAGGTGGACGACCGTCTGGAAACGCCGTCGGTTTGCCTGTATCCGCAGGAATTCCCGGGCGTCAAGCCCCGCCTCAAGGTGAAGGAAGGCGACCGGGTCCGACGCGGCAGTCCCCTTTTCTTTGATAAGCGTCGGCCCCACCTGCACTTCTGCGCGCCGATCGGCGGCGTGGTCAAGACCATTGAGTACGGTGCGCGACGCGCCATCATGCGGATCGTGATCGACCCGGTGGACGTGAAAGAGGCGGAATCATTCACCACGTACGAGCCCGCCCGCCTGAGTTCTCTAGCCCGCGACGAAGTCCTTTCCCATCTGCTTCGCACCGGTTACCTCGCCTTCATCAAAGAGCGGCCGTTCTCCGGGATCGCCCATCCGGACACGCAGCCCAAGGCGATCTTCGTCAACGGCATGAACACCGCCCCGTTCCAGGCCGACCTGCACGTGGTCGTCAAGGGGCAGGAGACCGCGTTCCAGGCGGGTTTGGATGTTCTCACGTGCTTGACCGAAGGCAAGGTGTACCTGTCCCTGGCGGATGGCTCGCCGCTCGTGTCACAGTTCAAGAATGTGTCGGTTCACACCTTCAAGGGCCCCCACCCTTCCGGCAATACCAGCGTGCATATCCAGCGCATCGAACCCATGGATATCCATGACAAGGTCTGGACCATCCGCGCGGTGGACCTGATCCAGATCGGACGCCTGTTCCTCGAAGGCCGGTTGCCGGACAGCCGGATCATCGCGCTGGCCGGTCCCGGCGTGAAGCCGGACGCGCGGAAGTATTACCGCGTACGACCGGGCTCCAGCCTCGCGCCGTTGCTGGACGGCCGGCTGACCGATGGCGAACAGCGCGTCCTGAGCGGCGACGTGCTCGGCGGAACGCAGATCGACGCTGACGGACACATCCCCTTCTTCGCATCGGCCATCAACGTTCTCGCCGAAGGTCGCGAACGCTTCTTCCTCGGCTGGCTGGCGCCCGGCATCAACCGGTACAGCCGCTCGCACGCCCTGCTCTCCGGCTGGTTCGGGCTGAAGCGGAAATGGAATCTGACGACCAGCCTGAACGGCAGCAAGCGCTCCATGGTGCTGACCGGCCTCTACGACCGCTACGTCCCGCTGAATATCATGGTCGATTACCTCGTCCGCGCCGTGCTGGCCAATGATACCGACGAAGCGATCCGGCTGGGTATTCTGGAAACGGAGCCGGAGGACTTCGCTCTTTGCTCTTTTGTCTGCCCGTCGAAGATGGATATCTGCGGGGTCATCCGCAAGGGCCTGAAGGATATCGAGGTGGAAGGCATCTGACATGAAATTCCTGCTCGATCAAATGGAGAAAGCCAAACCGCTCTTCGAGAAGGACGGCAAACTCGAAGCGCTGTATCCGCTGTACGAAGCGCAGGACACCTTCATGTTCACGCCCGCCGACGTCACGGAGGGCTCGCCGCATATCCGGGACTCGCTGGACATCAAGCGGACGATGATCACCGTGATCCTCGCGCTGATCCCCTGCCTGTTGTTCGGCATCTACAACGCCGGGTATCAGCATAACGTCGTGAATCAGGTTCCCGACGCGACGTTCATGACCCATGTCATCCAGGGGTGCTGGCTGGTCCTGCCGATCGTGCTCGTTTCCTATGCCGTCGGCGGACTCCTGGAAGTGCTGTTCTGCATCATACGGAAGCATGAGGTGAACGAAGGGTTTCTCGTCACCGGCATGTTGTTTCCCTTGACCCTCCCGCCGACCATCCCGCTGTGGCAGGTGGCCGTCGGCATCGCATTCGGCGTCGTTATCGGAAAGGAAATCTTCGGCGGCACCGGATTCAACGTGCTGAACCCCGCGCTGACCGCGCGCGCGTTCCTGTTCTTCGCCTACCCCGCGCAGATCAGCGGCGACGAGGTGTGGACGAGCGTGGTGGACAAGGCGAATGTCATAGAGGGCTTCACCGGCGCCACCCCGCTGGCCATTGCCGCCAATACGCCGCAGGGACACAGCGTCGTCGAGGCCCTGAACGACGCCGGTTTCACCTGGTGGCACATGGCGCGCGGCCTGGAAGGCGGCAGTATCGGCGAGACCTCGCTGATCGCCATCGCCATCGGCGCCGCGATCCTGATCCTGACCGGCATCGGGTCCTGGCGGATCATGGCGGGATGCGTGATCGGGCTGCTCCTCGGCAGTCTGGCCATGAACGCGCTGCCGGGCGAAGGCTTCAAGTCGTTCACGCAACTGCCGTTCCACTATCACCTCGTACTCGGCGGATTCCTGTTCGGCACGGTGTTCATGGCGACCGATCCCGTGTCGGCGGCCGCCACATTGAAGGGCAAATGGATTTATGGCGTGCTGATCGGGGTGCTGACGGTTCTCATCCGCGTGGCGAATCCGGCCTTCCCGGAAGGCGCCATGCTGGCCATTCTCTTCATGAACGTCATGGCCCCCACCATCGATCATTTCGTGGTGCAGGCACACATCAAGAATCGCCGTAAAGCCATTGCGAAATTGAAGGCATGAACAAAGCTGATCGAAAGATGTTCGGATTCGCCCTGCTGATCTGCGTGGTCTGCAGTACGCTCCTGTCGGCTGTTTCCGCTTCGTTGAAATCCCAGCAGACGCTCATGGTCGAGTTCGACCGGAATCGCAACGTGCTCAAGGCGTTCGGCGTGGACACGCACGGAATGACCCCGGAGGATGTGAAGCGCGTGTTTGCGGAAAGCATCCGGGAGATCATTCTGGACGGCGGGACCGCGCAGGTCATGGAAGGCGCCACCAGCGCCAGCATGGATCCGAAGGAATTGCGCGATAAGGACAAGTTGCTGCCGCTTTACCTGTGGATGGAAAACGGCGAGGTTCAGAAATACGCCTTCCCCATTTCCGGCAAGGGCCTCTGGTCCACCATTTACGGCTTCCTGGCCCTGGAGAAGGATTTGAAGACCATTGCCGGCGTCACCTTCTATAAGCACGGTGAGACGCCGGGCCTGGGCGGCGAGGTCGAGAAGGACTGGTTCCAGGAACCTTTCGAGGGCAAACTCCTGTACGACAACGGCCGGCGCGCCCAGTTCCGCGTGATCAAGGGCGGCGTGCAGGCCCGGTACCCCGATGGCAACCCGCATGCGGTGGACGGCATCAGCGGAGCCACGATCACGGGCAATGGAGTGGCCCGCTTTGTGAACGAGGATTTTGACCGCTACGACCGCTATTTCAAAACGATTCGCGGCGGATGACCGCGGCGGCTGCGTCACGTTTGATGATTACCGGCTGAAGCCGGTACTCCAAACGCCTGATCGTGCAGACAACGCGTATGGAGTGCCGCCTTCAGGCGGACCGTTAAGATGCTTGACGCAGACGCGGGCGGATGATGATTTTGACCGGTAGGACTTGAAAAAGCGTCGATAGTCACTAAGTGTAAGGTAATGGCAACGAAACTCAAAACCGTGGTCGATCCCCTGTCGGACAACAATCCGATCACCATCCAGGTGCTCGGGATTTGTTCCGCCCTGGCGGTGACGGTCATGGTGGACACCGCCATCGTGATGGCGCTGGCCCTGACCTTCGTGCTGACCTCGTCCAACCTGATCATCTCGTTGATGCGTAACGCCATACCGAACCGCATCCGTATGATCGACGAAGTGTCGGTCATCGCGTCGCTCGTCGTGCTGACGGACCAGTTCCTGCGCGCGTACGCCTTCGAGATGAGCCGCCAATTGAGCATTTTCGTGGGACTGATCATTACCAACTGCATCGTCATGGGCCGCGCCGAGGCGTTCGCCCTGCAGAATCCGCCGGGGGCCTCCTGGCTGGACGGCCTGGGCAACGCGCTGGGCTACAGCGTCATCCTTCTACTGGTCGCCACCTTCCGGGAGATTCTCGGCAGCGGATCCTGGCACGGCTTCCGTCTTCTGCCCGAGTCGTACATGGGCAATGGTCTGGCCATGCTGGCGCCCGGCGCCTTCCTGATTCTCGGGGTCATCATCTGGGTCCAGCGCACACTTTCCGGCAACTTTAAGGACGATTGATCATGGAACTCATCAGCCTGGCCGTAGAGAACATCTTCATCAACAACATCGTGCTCGCGTACTTCCTGGGCATGTGTTCGTTCCTGGCCTGCTCGAAGAAGATCGAGACGGCCACCGGCCTGGGTCTGGCCGTGATCTGTGTGCTGGGCCTTACGGTCCCGTTCAACTGGCTCGTAGAGCATTACCTGCTCAAGGAGGGCGCGCTGTCGTGGACGAGGATTCCGGCGCTGACGGCGTTGGACCTCTCCTTCCTGAATCTGATCTGCTTCATCGCCGTGATCGCTTGTACGGTGCAATTGGTTGAGATGATTCTCGACCGCTACTTCCCCGCCCTGTACCAGTCGCTCGGCATCTTCCTGCCCCTGATCACGGTCAATTGCTCGATTCTCGGCGGTTCGCTGTTCATGGTCGAACGGGAGTACACCTTCCCCGAATCGCTGGTCTACGGTTTCGCGACCGGCGCGGGTTTCGCGCTGGCCATCGTCAGCATCTCCGCCATCCGCAAGAAGATCCGATACTCGAATATTCCGCCCGGACTGCAGGGACTGGGCATGACGATGATTCTGACCGGGCTGATGTCGATGGCCTTCATGTGTTTTGCCGGGATTGACTTATAGGAACCGCACCAATGGAAGGAATCGTTGTCAATGTCGTCGCGAGCGTGGTGGTCTTCACGACCATCATCATGGCCCTGGTGGTCGGACTGATCTTCGCCTCGCGCAAACTCGCGCCGAGCGGCGATGTATCCGTGCAGATCAATGACGGCGAACGCGACTTCAAGACCTCGCCCGGCGCCAACCTGCTGAACGTGCTGGCCTCCGAGAAGATATTCCTCCCCTCCGCGTGCGGCGGCGGCGGCACCTGCGGCCTGTGCCGGTGCACGGTGACCGAGGGCGGCGGCAGTATCCTGCCCACCGAGACCGGCCATATCAACAAGCTGGACGCTCGCAAGGGCGTACGGCTCGCCTGTCAGGTCAAGGTCAAGAAGGACATGAAGATCCATGTCCCGCACGAGATGCTCGAGATCAAGAAGTTCCTCGGCACCGTCCGATCGAACAGCAACGTCGCGACGTTCATCAAGGAGCTGATCGTCGATCTGGAGCCCGGCGTGGACCTGAACTTCAAGGCCGGGGGCTATATCCAGATCGATATTCCGCAGTACGACCTCTCCTTCAAGGAATTCGATATCGACGAGCGTTTCCGCGACGCGTGGGACTCGCTCAAGCTGTGGGATTTCAAGGCCGTGAATAATGAACCCTGCTTCCGCGCCTACTCGATGGCGAACCATCCGGCGGAAGGCAGCATGGTCATGCTGAACGTCCGTATCGCCACGCCGCCGCCGAACATGCCGTCGGCCCCGCCGGGTATCGCGTCCTCCTATATCTTCAACCTGAAAGCCGGTGACAAGGTCTGGATCAGCGGTCCGTTCGGCGAGTTCTTCGCCAAGGAAACGGATCGCGAGATGGTGTATATCGGAGGCGGGGCGGGCATGGCGCCGATGCGCAGTCACATCTTCGACCTTTTCCAGACCCAACGCACCAACCGGAAAGTCAGTTTCTGGTACGGCGGGCGTTCGCGACGCGAGTTGTTCTACATGGACGATTTCGAGGGCATCCGGAAGGAGTTCCCGAACTTCTCCTTTCATGTCGCGCTCAGCGAACCGCGTCCCGAGGACAAGTGGGACGGGCCCACCGGGTTCATCCACTCCGTGGTGTACGAGAACTATCTGAAGAATCACGATGACCCGACGGAGATCGAATACTACCTCTGCGGCCCGCCGCCGATGATCGCGGCCGTGAACAAGATGCTCTTCGATCTCGGCGTCGAACAGGAAATGATCGCGTACGACGAATTCGGCTGATCCCGCCGAGGCCGCCGCGCGGATCGGCTTCGCCATGAAAGTGATTCAGCCCAGAGAGTTCAATCCGCGCAAGACGCTTCTCGTCGCTTCCGTCCTGATCGCCTTCGGCCTTTACACCTACACCCGCGATGCGCCCGGTCCCCGCCATGTGCAATGGAACGGCTCCACCATGGGCACCCATTACGCCATCCGGATGGTGGACTCCCCTCTCACACGCAAGCAACTGCGCGACCTGCGACTCCGCATCGAAGAGTGGTTTGAGGCGGCGAACGACCAGATGTCCACGTACCGCCCCGCAAGCGAAATCTCGGTGTTCAATCGATCCGAATCCGTAGAGCCCCACCCGGTCTCTCCGGAATTGGCCGCCGTGGTGCAGTCCGCTCTCGAACTGGCGGACCGTACCGGCGGCGCGTTCGACCCGACGCTGGATCCACTGATCAATCTCTGGGGCTTCGGTCACGAGTATGGACGCCTGTCGCGGCCGGATGAGGAGGAGATTCGAGAGATGCTGAATCAGATCGGCTATCGGCACCTGTCCGCGCCGGATGCGGCGCATATTCGGAAGAGCCGGGCGGATCTGCATCTGAATCTGAACGCGATAGCCAAGGGCTATGCCGTCGATCGGGCCGCGGCGATCATTCGCAAGGCCGGGATAACGAACCTCTATGTTGAAATCGGCGGCGATCTGGTGGTATACGGCGTCAATCGGGAAGGTCAACCCTGGCGCATCGGTATCGACTGGCCCGACCCGGAGCTCGATCCGGGCGAGCAGTTGCACGGCATAGCGCATTTGACGGATGTGGCCATGGCGACCTCCGGCGATTACCGGCGGTTTGTGCGGGATGCCCAGGGCAGTTATTCTCATATTATCGATCCGCGCACCGGCTATCCGATAGACCATGCCTTGGCCAGTGTAACGGTCATCGCCCCGACCTGCATGGAGGCCGACGCGCTGGCCACGGCCCTGTTCGTCATGGGCTCCGCCGAAGGCTTGGCCTGGGTCGAACGCCAGCCGGGCGTCGAAGCGTTTTTTATTGATCGGGCTGAAGACGGTTCGTTTACCCCCCTCTTCAGCTCGGGATTTGAGGCCCGGACCGGCTATCAAGTCCCCTGACGCGGCTCGTTCTGCAACTTGATCGTCCGCCTAAAGGCGGTACTCCATAGGCGTGGTCAGCGAATTCAAGCGTTTGGAGTACCGGCTTTAGCCGGTCCTCCTTAAGCCTGATGCAGCCGTGGGCTCACTGACGCCCACTTGGAAATCGTCATGGACAAAACGGAACCGGCCGATACTATGGGGGTGCGGTGCATCAAGTTTTTTCCCCTTGGAACCCCATGCGCAAGGATAATGTAGATTTAATATGTGATATCGCCGAGCTGGCCGGCCTGTTCGAGAAGAGCAGCAGCCTGCAGGACTTCCTGCAGACGGCCTCCGGCATCATCGCGTGGCACATGAAGGCCGCGGTGTGCTCGATCTATCTCTACGACGAGACCCGCGAGGAACTGACGCTGTTCGCCACCCAGGGGCTGAAATCCGATGCGGTCGGCCAGGTTCGCCTGAAGCTCGGCGAAGGCATTACGGGCCTGGCCCTGAAAGAACTGCGCCCCATCTGCGAAGGCCGCGGCTCGACCAATCCCGCGTTCAAATTCATCCCGGGCACCGACGAAGAACGATACGAAGCGTTTCTCGCCGTACCGATCGTCCGCGGACTGACCCGCGTCGGCGTGATCGTCACGCAGGATCCCAAACCCGACTACTTCGACGAAAACGACGTCAAGGCCTTGCGGGCCATCGCCGGACAGCTGGCCAGCACCATCGAAAACGCCAAACTGTTCCTCAGCCTCCACCAGGCGCGGGAACTGCGTCCGGAACCGCAGACGGAACCCGACGAACTTCGTTTCCTGACCGGACGACCGGCCTCGGAAGGCATCGCCGTCGGACAAGGGTCCATCATCGGCATGATCGACGAAGAGGTCATGCGCCGTTTCGATGAAGATCCCACGCCGCGCACCATGGACGATTTCACGCATGCGATGGCCGATACGGAGAAGCAGCTCACCGCCCTGCAGAAGGAGCTCGAGGAAAAGCTGTCCGACGTGGCCTCGATGATCTTCAGCGCGCACCTGCTCATTCTCAAGGACGCCGAGTTTACCGGCGCCATAGCCCGGCTGATTGAGGCCGGCACCCCGCCGCAAAGAGCGATCCTCGCCATCGTGCGCAAGTACATCGACCTGTTCTCCGGCAGTAGCAGCCGGATGTTACAGGAGAAGGTCCTGGACGTGAAGGACCTGGGCCATCGCCTGCTGTTGAACCTGATGTCGCACGACCCCGATCATGCCGATTACAGCAACCGTATCATCGTGGCGCGCGAGATTCTGCCTTCCGGCCTGCTCAAACTGGCCGCCCAGCGAGCCGCGGGTGTGATCCTGGTGGGCACGGGCATCGCGTCACATGTGGCCATCATCGCGCGATCCCTGCAGATCCCCGCCGTGCTGGTCGATGATCCCCGGCTGCTGTCCGCGGCGGACAACCGGACGCTGTTGATGGATGCGATACAGGGCAATGTCTTTCTGGACCCCGGCCCGGAGATCCTTTCCCGGTATCAGGCCCTGATCGCCGAACGCGCCCTCGCCGAGAGCCGGGAGCCGGACGTCACGCCGGAAACCGAAACGCGGGACGGCACGCGCGTGAAGTTGATGGCCAACATCAATCTGATCAGCGACGTCAAGGCGGCCTGTCGCCTCAAGGCCGAAGGCATCGGTCTCTATCGCAGTGAGTTTCCGTTTATCGTCCGCCACGACTTCCCCTCGGAGGAAGAACAGTATCGCATCTATCGCCGGCTGATCGAGGAAATGAGCGGCCGGCCGGCCACGTTGCGCACCCTCGATATCGGCGGGGACAAGATGCTTTCCTATCTTCCGGACTATCAGGAAGCCAACCCGTTCCTGGGCTTGCGGGCCATACGGTTTTCGCTCCGGAATATCGACATCTTCAGCCAGCAGTTACGGGCCATGCTGCGCGCGGGTCATGACGCGCATCTGCGCATCATGTTCCCGCTGATATCGTCCGCGGATGATTTCCTGCACGCCCGCTCCATCGTGGAGGACTGCATCCGGCAGCTTGCCTCGGAAGGGTTGCCCCACAATCCGTCGCCCGAACTCGGTATCATGATCGAACTGCCCTCGGCCATCGAATTGATCGATGAACTGGCCGTGGAAGCCGACTTCCTGAGCATCGGCTCGAATGACCTCATTCAGTACCTGTTGGCGGTGGATCGGACGAACGAACTGATTTCGGATCTCTATCTGCCCTATCATCCGGCCGTGTTACGGGCCTTGCGCCGCGTGGCGGACGCCGCGATCCGAAGCGGGATCGATGTCTCCATCTGCGGCGATCTGGCGATGGATGAACGCATGCTGCCTTTCCTGCTCGGGATCGGCATCTGGACGCTGAGCATCGACGCGCGCGCCCTCCCCCGCATCCAGCAGGCGATCCGGACCATCGACATCGGTGAGGCCGCCGAGACGGCGCGCCAAATGACCCGCTTCGGACGCATACGGGACATCGAGCACTATCTCGGCATGTCCGCCGCGGAGGGTTGAGCCGGCATGGTGCACCAGGACACCATCACGCTGCAAACGAGTGGACATGGCGACATCCATCGCATCGATACGGCGCTACAGGACTGTATCGGCGGCTCCGGCATTCGCCAGGGGATCGTCCACGCATTCAATATCGGCAGTACGGCGGCCCTGGTCATGATCGAGCATGAGCCGGGTCTGGTGGAAGACCTGCCCGCGATTCTCAACAAGCTGATCCCGCCCGGACGTCATTACGGACATGAACAGGCGTGGCATGACGGGAATGCGCACTCGCATTTGCAGGCCACACTGCTGGGCCCGTCGTTCACGGCCCCCGTGAAGGCGGGCCGCCTGGTGCAGGGGACCTGGCAACAGGTCGTGCATCTGGAATGCGACGTGAAGCCGAGAAAGCGGGACATCCTGGTAACCGTGATCGGCGAGTAATCCGCTCAAGCGGCCGGTTTGTCGGCGGATTTCTCTTCCTTGTCCGGACAGGACGCACAGCGAATCTTCTCGCCCCGGAACGTGATGCTGGCGCATCCGCAGGACGTAAACGTCTTGCCGCGGAATATCAGCCCGACCGACATGGCCAGCAGGCAAAGGCCGATAATGACAACCGCCGCGATGATGTAGGTAAGCACTTGCATGATGAGGCTCTACAACCAACCTATACCGTCACCCTTCCCCTGTCAATCCGCCGACCGGGTCGCCCGACGCGGATTTTCGACCGGTAACCCTTTACCCGCCCGCCCCGGTTCGATAGGATGATTCCCATCAACAGAGGTTTGTGCGGTTATGAACACTCGGAATCAAGTGCCGGCGCCGTGGATGAGCACGGTGCTCTGGCTGGCAGCGCTCTATCATTTCCTGTGGGGATCCCTCGTCCTGTTTTTCCCGGCTCTTCCCTTTGAATGGGCGGACAGGCCGCCGCCCGAATACCTCGATATCTGGCGCAGTGTGGGCCTGCTGGTGGGTGTGTACGGCATGGGCTATGCCATTGCGGCGTACCAGCCGTTCCGCTACTGGCCGATCCTATTCGTCGGATTCATGGCCAAATTGCTCATCGCGATCCATTATCTGTTTTCGTCCTACCGCATGGATATGCCGGCGTTCCTGAGCTGGACGATCATACTGAATGCCGCAATCTGGCTCCTGCCGCTCGGCCTGATCCTGTACGGCGCGTCACAGGCGGCATCGGCGGCCGCGGATGACGCCGCATCCAACGCCCTGCCCAATGAGGAATTCCTGAACGAGTTCCAGACACAGGGCGGCATGTCGCTGGCCGTGCTGTCCTTCACGCGACCGGCTCTGCTCGTGTTCCTCCGTCATCTCGGCTGCACCTTCTGCCGCGAAACGCTCAGCGATCTGTCCGCGCGACGCTACACGATAGAATCCACGGGCACGCAGTTGGTGCTGGTGCACATGGGAACGGAGGAACAAGCGGCGGAGTTATTCGCCAATTACAGGTTGGACGATGTCCCCCGGATCAGCGATCCCGAGTGCCGTCTGTACCGCGCGTTTGGACTCGGCAAAGGCAGTTTCTGCCAGTTGTTCGGCGCGAAGGTCTGGTGGCGGGCCATGGGGGCGGGCTTGCTGTCCGGCCACGGCATCGGCCGCCTGATCGGCGACGGATTCCAGATGCCCGGCGTGTTCCTGATTTCCCAGGGGCATGTGGTCGGCGGTTTCCGGCACGAGACCATAGCCGACCGGCCGGATTACGAAAGCATCGCGCGATCCGTGCCCCAGCCGGAAGAAATCCACTTCTGACGAGGCCCGCCGCTCACTGGACGTTCAACATCTGCGCCAACCCCGCCACGCGAAACACGTTCTTCACGTCCGGCTGGGCGTTCACGATCGAAAACGATCCCGTATCCAGTTTCTGCGACGTCTGAATGCACAGCCGGAAGAACAGGGACGAGATATAGCTGACTTTCGCCAGATCGAACACGACAACCGCGGGTCCGGCATCGATCTTCCCGGTCAATTCCGGCTCCAACTGTTGACAGGCCGGCGTATCCAAACGGCCGGAGAACACACAACGCAATTCATCGCCCGACATCTTGAATTCCACCATAGCTCGTTCCTCCGTTCATCCACCTCACATCATGGTCACCCACCCCGCCCTTCGGGCACCCCTCCGGTGGAGGGGAAGTGCCTCCTTCTCCGACGTGGTATGAAAATCACTCGCCCCCCATTGAAAGGGCTGTTCACCTCTTTCTCCCCTCCCTGGAGGGGCCGGGGTGGGTTGATCCACCCATACCTGCATATCATCCCAACCGCGTATCCGTCACCGCGCCCTCGGAGGCCGAATTGACCAGATGCGCGTACTTGGCCAGCACGCCGCGCGTGTACCGCGGTTTCGGCTGTTTCCATTTCGCCAGGCGCTTCCGGATCTCCGCCGCCGGCAGATCCAGATTGAGCTCCCGCTTCCTCGCGTCTATGACAATCGGATCGCCGTTCTTCACGATCGCGATCGGCCCGCCGACATACGCCTCCGGCGTGATGTGTCCCACAACGAAACCATGGCTCCCGCCCGAAAAACGACCATCCGTGATCAGGGCCACGTCCTTGCCCATCCCCTTCCCCATGACCGCGGACGTCGGAGCCAGCATCTCGCGCATGCCCGGACCGCCGCGCGGTCCTTCCCGGCGGATGACGATCACATGCCCCTTCTTGATCGTGCCGTCCAGGATGGCCTGCAATGCCGTCTCCTCGGAATCATACACACGCGCCGCGCCGACGAATCGATCGCCCTCCTTGCCGGTGAGCTTGGCCACGGCCCCCTTCGGCGCCAGATTGCCGTACAAGATCACCAGGTGCCCCGTCTTCTTAATGGGATCCTTCATCGGCCGGACGATCTCCTGCCCCTTCGGATACGGCTTCGTCCCTTTCAGATTCTCCTTCATGGTCTTGCCGGTAACCGTCAGGCAGTCGCCGCGCATCAGACCTTCCTCGATCAGGAGCTTCATCAGCGGTGTGGTTCCGCCGATCTTGACCAGCTCGGCCATCACGAAGCGGCCGCTCGGTTTCAGGTCGGCCAGAACGGGAACCTTCCGGCCGATACGGGTGAAATCATCGATCGTCAGCTTGATGCCCGCCTCGTGCGCCATGGCGATCAAGTGCAGAACCGCATTGGTGGAGCCGCCCAGCGCGGTCACCATCACAATCGCGTTCTCGAACGCCTCCCTGGTCATGATGTCCCGGGGACGTATGCCGCGTCGGATGAGGTTCATCACCGCCGCGCCCGCCCGGCGACAGTCCTGGACCTTCGCGTCCGAGATCGCGGCCTGCGCGGAACTGTTGGGGAGACTCATGCCGAGCGCCTCAATCGCCGAGGCCATCGTGTTGGCCGTATACATGCCGCCGCACGAACCGGGCCCCGGAATCGAGCAGTGCTCGATCTGCTTCAGTTCCTTGTCGTCGATACTTCCGCGCGCGTGCGCGCCGACCGCCTCGAACACCGAAACGATGTCCACATTCTTCTTCTTGTGCACGCCCGGCAGAATGGTGCCGCCATACACAAAAACGGAAGGCCGGTTCAACCGCGCCATGGCCATCACACAGCCGGGCATATTCTTGTCGCAACCCCCGACCGCAACCAGCCCGTCGAACGCCTCACATCCGACCACGGCTTCAATCGAATCGGCGATGACCTCGCGGGTGACCAGGGAGTACTTCATGCCCTCGGTGCCCATGGAGATCCCGTCGGAAATCGTAATCGTGCCGAACACGACGGCCTTGCCGCCCGCCGCGTCGACGCCCGTCGCGGACTCGCGCGCGAGCTGATCGATATGCATGTTGCAGGGTGTGACCATGCTCCAGGTCGATGCGATGCCCACCTGCGACTTCTTGAAATCGGCGTCCTTGAATCCCACGGCATGCAGCATCGCGCGGCTTGGCGCGCGTTCGACGCCTTCCGTAACCATCCATGAATAGGCCCGATGCGCCGATTTGCTTCCCGTCTTCTTCCCCTTGCTCATGTCAGCTCCTGTTATGAATCGATCAATATGGCAGTTCTATTGAACATCTTCCCCGCCCCCTCCGTCAAGCGTCCACCCTGTCGGACTTGTTTGGGGAAATGTGGGAGCGGCCTTGGCGCCGCGAGGGTCGTGTCTATTCGAGCCTTCCCAGCCGGGAACGCCCCCGCAACGTCAATTCTTCCGGCGCCGGCGGGGCCTGAACGACCAGCGAGGCCACATACGCAGACACAAATGTGACACCAAACGAGAACGGAAAGTAATAGACCCAATGCACCCCGGTATGATTCTGCAGCCACCACGTGAACGGAATTCCGCAGAGACACCCGATAATCCATCCCGCAAACGAGGCCCGGCGGCTCAACATGCCCAACAGGAACAACGCCAGTACCGGTGCGCTGAAGAGACTCATGAACGTGGCGAACGCCTTGACGATATGCTCCAGCGTGGATGCATAGAAAGCGATCAGCGTGGCGGCCACCCCCAGACCCAGCGTCAAGAGACGAGCGAGCTGTACCTCGCGATGATCATGGACCGGTTTACCCCGGATGGGTCCGATAAAATCACTCACAATGACCGTGGACATGGAATTGATGCCCGAATCCATGCTCGACATCGCCGCGGCGAAGATGGCCGCGATGATCAGGCCCGATACGCCGTTCGGCAGATTGTGCATGATGAAATACGGCAGGACGCGATCCGAGGCGACGCCCTCCGCCAACTCGGCCGGGTAAACCTGGTAGAAGGCATAGAGACCAATCCCGATGAAGAGCAACAAAGCGATGATGAAGAAGTCCGTGAACGAGTTGAAAATGACCGCCTTGATCATGCCGCGATAACTGCGCACGGCCAGCAGGCGTTGAACCGTGACCTGGTCCGTCCCGTAATCCTGCATCATCTGGAAGAAGAACGATATCGCCACCACGTAGATCGTCATCTCAAACAGGCTGAATCGCCATTCCGCCACGCGCAGATGGCCTCCCTCCCGCGCCATCTCGATAATGCCGGTCACGCCCTCCGGAACACCCGCGACCAACGTCACGGCGATCCAGACCGCGCCGCCGATGAGAATGATGAATTGGGCCACATCGGTCCACAGCACCGCGCTCAGGCCGCCCAGTACGGTGTAGGTCGTCGCCATGAGCCCCATCAACAGGATCGAGAGCCAGAGCGGAATGCCGGACACCACGGACAAGGCCAGCGCGGGCGCGTAGATTACCGTACCCATCCAACCCAGGCGCGCCAGCATGAACAGACCGGACACGGCCCAGCGCGCGTTTCGGCCATATCGGCGATCAATGTACTCGTAGGAAGTGGTCACCCGCAGTCGGCGATAGAAAGGATAGAAGATCAGAATCAGGAAGGGCGCCAGCACCGGACTGACGATGCACACGATGATCAGGGCGATGTTCTCCGCGTAGGCCATGCCCGGCAGACCCATGAACGTGATGGCGCTAGTCAGCGAGGCATACATGCTCATGGCCACCGGGAGCCAGGGCATCTTTCGCCCCGCCAGAAAATAGTCCTCCGTGGTCTTCTGCCGCCCGGCCAGCCGGATGCCGATATACACCATCGCGGCCAGATAGCCGGCCAGGATGCAGTAGTTCAATGTGGAGAAGGTATGCATTCAGGTTTCAGAGTTCCGTGTTCAGAGTTCAGGCAGGGCTCCTCTTCATCATAATCATACGATCGAGATTAAGATTACGATTAAGATTAAGGACCAGAAATCCACTGAACACCAAACGCTGAACACTGAATACCAGCATCAATTGATTGTCAACCCCGCCGACTTGCCCTACTATCCGCCCCTCTTATGAAAGCCGGAATCGTCGGATTACCCAATGTAGGCAAAAGCACGCTTTTCAACGCGCTCACGAATGCGGGCGCGGAGGCGAGCAATTACCCCTTCTGCACCATCGAACCGAACGTGGGTGTGGTCCCCATCCCCGACCCGCGCCTGGGCATCATCAACCGCTATATCCAGACCAAGGAGGTTATTCCCGCCGTCCTGCAGTTGGTCGATATTGCCGGACTCGTCCGCGGGGCCAGCGAAGGCGAAGGACTCGGCAATCAGTTCCTGTCTCATATCCGCGAGGTGGAGGCCATCCTGCATGTGGTCCGGTGCTTCAACAACGCGGACGTCACGCACGTGGACGGCGATGTCGATCCGATTCGCGACATCGAGACAATCGAAACGGAACTTCTGCTGGCCGATCTGCAACTTGTGGATAACGCCCTCACCAAGGCGAGAAAGTCGCGTTTGAGCGGCGATAAGGAACTCCAACTGAGGATCGATGTCCTGGTCCGCTGCCAGGAGGTTCTCGCGGCCGGAAAGCCGGTCCGCACCATGCGCTTTGATCATGCCGACCAGGCGCGCGCGATGAGGGGACTCGGCCTGATCACGGCCAAGTCGGTGCTCTACATCGCCAATGTGGATGAGATGGATTCCGCGCACAACCAGGAACGCATCGACCGGATCCGGGACTATGTGAAAAAGCACGACGGGGACGTCGTGCCGGTCTGCGCCCGTATCGAATCCGAGCTGGCCGAACTCGAGGAAGCCGACCGTAACGAAATGCTGACCTCCTTGGGTATGGATGAACCGGCCCTCGCCAAAGTGGCTCGCGCGGCCTATCATTTGCTCGGTCTTCAAAGTTTCTTCACGGCCGGCGAGAAGCAGATCCGGGCTTGGACCATTCCGATCGGGGCCACCGCGCCACAAGCCGCGGGCGTCATTCATACGGACTTTGAACGGGGATTCATCCGTGTGGAAGTCTATCAGGTGGACGACCTTGTAAAGTACGAAACGGAAGCGAAGATCCGGGCGGCCGGTAAGATGCGGCTTGAGGGCAAGTCCTATGTCGTCCACGATGGCGATGTCTGTCACTTCCTGTTCAACGTGTGACGCGTCATGAAGGAACCCTGCACATTCGGCGATCTTAAGCGGGTCCTGCACGGGATC
>CAYRPR010000007.1:0-17229 GCA_964425945.1 uncultured Verrucomicrobiota bacterium
CGAGAAAAGCCAAGTACGCCTTCAAGGCGCTGCTGTATCTGGCCCGTCAGCCGCCGGGCCGGCCGGTCCTGATCCGCGACCTGGCCCGGGACGAGAAGATCCCGCGTAAATTTCTCGAGCAGATCCTGCTGGACCTGAACCGGCGCGGCATCCTGCAGAGCCGCAAGGGGAAGGGCGGGGGGTACCTGCTGGGACGGCCGGCGAGCGAGATCATGATGGGCGACGTGATGCGCTGGACCGACGGGCCGCTGGCCCCGGTGCCGTGTGTCAGTAAGACGGCCTATCGCCGGTGCGAGGAATGCCTCGACGAGAAGACCTGCAAGATCCGCCGGGTGATGAAGGACGTGCGTGACGCGATATCGGACATCCTCGATCACACCAGCCTCGCGGACATGATGCGCCGCCGGCGCTGAGTCGCCGGTCTTTTTTTGCCTAACAGTATACTAAATAGATGGATTATATGGAGTGACCGATGAAGATCATGAAATGGAGTCTGGCGATCTGGATGCTGGCGGCCCTCGGCGCCCCGGCGCAGACCACCGAACTGCTGAATGCGTCGTACGACCCGACGCGGGAACTGTACCGCGAATTCAACGAGGCGTTTGCAAAACACTGGCTGGAGACAACCGGCCAGCGCGTCGTAATCCGTCAGTCCCACGGCGGATCGGGCAGTCAGGCCCGCGCGGTAATCGACGGTCTTGAGGCGGACGTGGTGACCCTGGCGCTGGCGGCGGATATCGACGCCATAGCCGAACATGCGGGCCATTTGCCCGCGGACTGGCAGAGACGGCTGCCCCATAACAGCGCTCCGTACACCTCGACGCTGGCCCTGCTCGTGCGGAAGGGGAACCCCGGGAACATCCGTTCCTGGGAGGATCTGATCCGCCCGGGCGTCCAGGTCATCACGCCGAATCCCAAGACATCGGGCGTGGCGCGATGGAATTATCTCGCGATCTGGGGCTACGTCCTGCGCCGGGAACTCGGCGAGGATTACCTGGCCAAACTGCGTGATCCGGCGTCTGCCGATGAAGTGAAGGCCGCAAACGATAAGGCCCGTGACTTCATCACCAAGGTCTACAAGAACGTGCCGGTGCTCGATCGTGCGGCGCGCGCGGCGACCAATACGTTCGTTCAGCGCCGTATCGGCGACGTGCTGATCAACTGGGAAAACGAAATCCTGCTGAGCCAGCACGAACTCGATGCCGCCGGCGTGGAAGTGGTGATCCCGGAAGTCAGCATCCTGGCCGAAACGGTCGTGGCGATTGTGGACAGGAATGTGGATCGTCGGGGGACCCGGGAGGTGGCGCAAGCCTACCTGGAGTTCCTGTACTCGGATGTGGGACAGGACATCGCCGGGAGGAATTACTACCGGCCGAGCAATCCTGAATTCCTCGCCAAGTATCTGGATAAATTTCCGGAGATCGAGCTCTTTACGATCGAAGATGTGTTCGGCGGATGGGCCGAAGCCAACCGGATTCATTTTGCGGACGGAGGGGTATTCGACCGGATCTATCAGCCGTAGAAGAGACCCACCCCCGCCGGTCCCAGTAGGGGAAGACGAATCGGATATCCCCTCCTCCGGAGGGGTGCCCGAAGGGGCGGGGTGGGTAAGGACGATAAGCCGATGACGGATAGACGAACATCACATCGGGTTCTTCCCGGTTTCGGGCTGACCCTCGGCTTCACGGTGTCCTACACCAGTCTCATGGTGTTGATCCCGCTGGGCGGCCTGTTCTTCCTGACCGGCCGGATGAGCTGGGCGGATTTCGTCGCCAAGGCCGTCACCGATCCGCGCGTGCTGGCCTCCTATAAATTGAGTTTCGGCGCGGCGGCGATCGCGGCGTCGATCAACGCCGTGTTCGGATGCATTCTGGCCTGGGTTCTGGTGCGCTACTCCTTCTGGGGCAAACAGATCGTGGATGCGCTGGTGGATCTGCCGTTCGCCTTGCCCACCGCCGTGTCCGGCATCGCGCTGACCACGCTTTATGCCCACACGGGTTGGATTGGACAATGGTTTGATTCATTTGGCATTCGTATCGCCTACACGCCTGCCGGTATCGTGCTCGCCTTGACCCTGATCGGCCTCCCGTTTGTGGTGCGCACGGTCCAGCCCGCCCTGGAAGATCTGGAGACGGAAGTGGAGGAAGCGGCATCGAGCCTGGGCGCGACGCGATGGCAGACTCTTCGCCGGGTGACCCTGCCGGCGATTCTACCCGCGGTGCTTTCCGGGTTCACCCTGTCGTTCGCGCGCGGAGTGGGCGAGTTCGGTTCCGTTTATTTCATCGCGGGGAACATGCCGTTCAAGACCGAAATTGCGCCGTTGCTGATCTTCATCAAGCTGGAGCAATACGATTATCACGGAGCGGCGGCGATCGGGGTGGTCATGCTCATCGCGTCATTCACCTTCATTCTCATCATCAACCTGCTTCACGCATGGAGCCGGAGGCATCAGTAGGGGGGGCGCATCATGGCGGGAGTACTTCCATCACGCAGGGGCGCTCAAGGCGTGGCATCCCGGCGGGCCGTAACCGAGCCGCGATGGGTGCGTGGATTGTTGATCACGCTGGCGCTAATGTTCATCGGCTTGGTACTGGTCATACCGCTGGTGCTGATCTTCTCGTACGCCTTCCGGCAGGGGTGGAACGTGTATTGGGCTTCGTTTACCGAACCGGACGCGGTGTCGGCCATACGGCTGACGTTGCTCACGGCGGCGATTGCCGTGCCGCTCAACGTCGTCTTCGGTCTGTCGGCGGTGTGGGCGATCACGAAGTTTCATTTTCGCGGCAAAAGTGTGCTGATTACGCTGATCGATCTGCCGTTCGCCGTCTCGCCGGTCATCGCCGGCCTCATCTTCGTGATCCTGTTCGGTGCGCGCGGTATCTGGGGACCGTGGCTGATCGAGCACGATATCCGGATCATCTTCGCCGTGCCGGGCATCGTGCTGGCCACCGTATTCGTTACGTTTCCATTTGTCGCGCGCGAACTGATTCCGCTGATGCAGGCACAGGGCAGCGACGGGGAGCAAACCGCGATCACACTCGGCGCGTCCGGGTGGCAGACGTTCCGGCGCGTGACCCTGCCGAACATCAAGTGGGGTCTGCTCTACGGCCTGATCCCCTGCAACGCGCGGGCGATGGGCGAGTTTGGCGCCGTGTCCGTCGTCTCCGGCCACATCCGCGGGCTGACCAACACCATGCCCCTGCACATCGAGGTCCTGTACAACGATTACCAGTTTACGGCCGCCTTTGCGGTGGCCTCACTGCTGGCCTTTCTGGCCGTGGTGACGCTGGTTCTGAAATCAACCATCGAATGGAATGCGCGGAGGGGATAACCATGGCGATAGAAGCAAGAAACATCACTAAGACCTTCGGCGCGTTTGAGGCGCTCAAGGATGTCAGCGTAACGGTTCCCTCCGGTGAGTTGGTCGCTTTGCTCGGCCCATCCGGTTCGGGTAAGACGACCCTGTTGCGCATCATCGCGGGATTGGAGCGACCGGATGCCGGCCGCGTTCTGCTCGACGGGCGCGATACCACGCCCGTCTCGCCGCGGGATCGCAAGGTCGGGTTTGTGTTCCAGCACTACGCGCTGTTCCGGCATATGTCTGTATTTGAGAACGTCGCGTTCGGGTTGCGCGTGAAGAAACGGAAGGAGCGGCCGTCGCGGAGCGAGATACGAGACCGGGTCATGGCCCTGCTGAAGATGGTGCAGATCGACTGGCTGGCGGATCGTCTGCCGAACCAGTTGTCCGGCGGCCAGCGTCAGCGGGCCGCCCTCGCCCGCGCGCTGGCGGTCGAACCGAAGGTGCTCCTGCTGGACGAGCCGTTCGGCGCGTTGGACGCGAAGGTGCGGAAAGAATTGCGGCGATGGTTGCGGCGACTGCACGATGAGCTCCATGTGACGAGTGTATTCGTCACGCACGATGTGGACGAGGCGTTGGAGGTGGCTGACAAGGTCGTGGTGATGAACGACGGCCGGGTCGAACAGGTGGGTACGCCCGACGAGGTGTATGATCACCCGGTGAATTCATTCGTGTACCACTTCCTGGGCAGTGTGAATCTTTTCCACACCCGGGTTCGCGGGGGGAAAGTGCAGTTGGGCGAGCTGGCCCTGGATGTCAAAATTGATTCGGAGGACGCCCTGGTGCATGCCCGGCCGCATGACATTGAGATCGTTCGCGAAGCCCGTAACGGAGGCTGGCTCCAGGCTACGATCCTGCGCATCCACGCCATCGGTCCGATCGTTCGGGTCGAACTGATGCGCGAGGACGACAGGACGATCAGCGAGGCGGAATTGACTCGCGAGCGGTACGCCGACCTGCGGTTGATTGTCGGTGAGCGCGTCCGTTTCAGGCCGAGATCGGCCAGGGTCTATGTCGCCTCCGAGGCGTCCGCCACCGATTCATCGGCGGAGGAATAGTGGCCGCTGGCTTACTTCCCGGCTGCATGACGGCGCTCCGCTCATTTTCGCTCCAAGTTCTGAAAGAAAGGCTTGCGGACTTAAACAAGTCCGCAAGCCTTTCTTTGTCAGGATGGCGCCAGGTCCGGCGCGGATGCGGCGGGCCCGGGGCCCGCCCATTGTGCCGGCGTCACGCCTTCATGCAGGGCCAGCGATTTGATCAGGGCGATCGCCATCGAGCCGGGCGCCAACCGCAATCGCTTCAGCGAGGCGGTGGTGATATGGGCCAGCACGGCTTGCCCGTTGGCGAGGCGGGTCACGACCAGGCTCTCGCCGCGCGGGCCGGGATGTGCGGCCTCGATGACGACGGGCAGATGATTGACGACGCTGATGCCCCTGGGATTGTCCACGGCGAGGATCACGTCGCGCGCGCGAATGCGCAGACGCTGCAGCCCGCTGGTGTATAGCCCGCCCGGATCGGGGATGCGCAAGGTCATGCCATCGCACGCGAACCGGCAAAGTCCATCCTCCTCCGGAGCGGACAACGTCCCTTCCAGAACCGAGACCGGCCCTTCCTCGTCGAACAGCGGCGAGTCGGGCCGCGTCAGCGCGTCATGCAGGTCCTCCATCCGTTCCACGCGCCCGTCGCGCATGAACGCGACGCGGTCGGCCAAGCGTTCAACTTCGTCGGGCACGTGGGTGACCAGCAGGATGGGCACGCCCGCCTCGCGCGAGAGGCGGGTGAGAAACGGCATGATCTCGCGTTTGGTCTGCGTGTCGAGCGCAGCGAGCGGTTCGTCAAGCAATAGCAATTGCGGACTGCACAACAAAGCGCGACCCAAGGCCACACGCTGGCGTTGGCCGCCGGATAACTGGTCAATCCGTCGGTCGAGCAGATTCCCGATGCCGAGCAGTCCGCACACTTCGGGCAGATGCACGCGACGCCGGTTCGGCGGCGTGCGTTTATATCCGAATTCGAGATTCCCGCGCACGTCGCGATGCGGCAGGAGGCTGTGCTCTTGAAACACGAGTCCGATCCGCCGTTTGGCGAGTGGGACGAATGAACTGTCGCCCTGCCAGGTCTGGTCGCCGTACCGTACGCGCGCGCCGCGCGGGCGTTCGAGTCCGGCGATGACGCGCAGCAGCGTCGTCTTCCCGCACCCGGACCGTCCGAACAGAGCGGTCACGCCCTGCAACGGGAAGGTGTCGTTCACGTCGAGGGTGAACGCGTCATAGTGCAGCCGGGCTGTGACTTCAAGGTTCATAGGCGGACGGTATCGAAGCGGCGATGGACGGCGTAGACGATGAACAGCACGAGGAATGCAAAGGCCAGAAGCAGCATTGAAAGTTGGTGCGCCGCCGCGTGGTTCATCGCTTCGGCGTGTTCGTAGATCAGGACGGACAGCACTTTCGTGCGGCCCGGAATGCTCCCGCCGATCATCAGGATCGCGCCGAATTCGCCGAGCGTGTGGGCGAAACTCAGGGTGGCGGCGACGATAAAGCCGCCGCGGCACAGCGGAAGGATGACGGTGAAGAAGCGGTCGATGGGGCCCGCGCCGAGCGAAGCGGCGACTTCGACGTGTCGGCGGCCCAATGCCGTGAAGGCTTGGAATAGCGGTTGGACCGCGAAGGGCATGGAGTAGATGATGGAACCGATGAGGATGCCGGTGAATGTGAAGGCCAGATGGGTGAATCCCATCGCTTCGAGCGTGCCGCCGATCCAACCGCGCGGGCCGAGGAGGATGAGGAGATAGAAGCCGAGCACGGTGGGCGGCAGCACCAGGGGCAGGGCGACCACCGATTGCACGGCGGTGCGCAGGGGGGAACGCCCGCTGGCCAGCCACCACGCGAGCGGCGTGCCGGCCACCAGCAGAATGGCGGTCGTGTACAGGCCCAATTTCAGCGTAAGCCGGATGGCGATCCAATCGGATGGAGACAGGTCAAACATGGCCGGTCCTTCCCCGCCACGCAGGATGTCCGATATGATGAGCGTTAATCATCGGGTAGTGCAAATCCGTGTTTCTCCATGATGGCGCGCGCTTCTTTCTGCGTCATGTAGCGCGCAAAGTCGAGCGCAAGCGCGTTATCCCTTCCATGACGGGTGACGACGAACGCCTGTGTCAATGGCTCGTGCAGGGCGTCGTCAATCAGATGGTAGCCATGCGTGGAGAGCTCGGGGAGGCGCGCGAACGACAGGGCGATGATGCCGACGTCCGCCGCTTCCGATTTCGCCATCTGCACGGCATGGGATATGTTCTCGCCGAATACCAGTTTCGGTTGGATTGCATCCCAGATGCCGGCCGCCGTGAGCGCCTCCTGCGCGCGCCGGCCGTAAGGAGCATGGGCCGGCTGCGCGATGGCGATGCGACGGATCGCCGGTTGAGTCAGGTCCTCCAACGTCATGGCCGATGCGTCGAGCTTCCGGCTCCAGAGCACGATCCGACCCACGGCATACACGGTTGGATCGGTCGCGGCGAATCCTTTCCGGCGGAGCCGTTCCGGAAACTCGACATCCGCGGCATAGAAGATGTCGAAGGGAGCACCGTTCATGATCTGGGTCGTGAGTTTTCCAGACGAACCGAATAAGACGTCTATGGCGGCGTCGGAATGTTGCTGGCGGTATAGCTCGACGATTTCTTCAAACGCAGACCGGAGGGCTGCGGCGGCGGCAATGGTGAGGCGGTCATCGGCGCGCGCTCCACTTCCGAAAGCGATGCACAGGATGAATACCATCAGGCAGGAACATCTCATGTGTTTCTCCTTTTGTACTGCCTGACGAACGACCGGGCCGATCGCCGGGCGTCGCGTTGGATATCCCTGCGCAAGGCGGCGAAGTCGCGCATGAAACGGCGCGCGAACGGGGTGAGGGTGGAATGGCCGCGCTCGGCGCCGCCCTTTTTCCGGATCAGCAACGGCTGACCGAGCGCCTCTTCAAGCCGGTTCAGTATCTTGAGGGCCTTCACATAGGAGAGTTTCATCTCCCCGGCCGCCTGTTGAATCGAGCCCGTGCGGCCGACGCCCTCCAGCAGTTGCAGGAGGCCCGGTCCGCAGAACTCCTGCTCCCGCCGGTCGGCCAGCAGCACTTTCACCTGTACGATCATTCCGATATATTTGCTGATATATATCGGGAGATCAAGCCCGGTTTAATACGTGAAGAGATCCTGCGCCGTGTAGCGGGCTTGCGCAGCGTGGTTGAGCGCATCGGTAACCCGTTGCCGGATGTGCGGGGTCAGGCGTCGGCCCTTGCAGGCGCGCGAGATCATCTTGTGCGTCAGGTTCTTCGGCGAAACGGCAACCAAGTCATGCGGTTTCAGGTTGTGCCTTGCCAGGATCTCCGCGATAGGTTGCGGCCCCAGATTGCGTTCGAGTTCATCAGGCATCGAGGGACTCCATTCGGCGCATTTCCCGCTCCTCGTACCGGCGGCGCAATGAGCCGCGGTTGGCGATCATCACAATGACGGTGATGGCGCCGGCCAGCAGGAGCGGATAGTAGACATGATACGGTTGGGATTGGTACGCGGCGATCAGACCCGCGATCAAGGACAGCACGCCGAAGACCACGAGAATTCGACACAGGGCCATCACGAGCGCCCGGGCTTTTCCGCGCGATGCCAGTATGCCGATCAAGGCGCCCATCAATCCCGCGATTCCGCCCAGGATTCCGCCCAGCCAACCCGCTTGTCGTGCGTCCCACCAGGACATTCCGTTATCCTGGGTTAATGTGAGCGGGGACAGGTACACCGCGCCGGGTCCGGGAAACACCACGTTGACGACCAGTCGCTCGGGCGGAGGCCTATCGGGATTGCTGGTGAAGGGCAGACGGAACGCACGCCAATCGGATGTGCCCGATAGTTTTTTCATCGGGCCGAAATCCGCGAGTGTGCGGGAGAAGAACGCGCCGCGCTCGCCGAAGTGCGTCCACATTTCGAGATAGCCGTCCCCCTCGACGTTCTCGTATTTGACCCGCCCGATGAGGGCAAACTGATCCCGGGTAATGCGCGGAGCGTCGATCACCAGGATCGCTTCGGTCAGGGGTTGATCGGATTCGTTGACCACGCGCAGGACATCGCCCTCCCAGGCGAACTCCTGCACAACCTGATCCGCATGGGTTGCGACAGCGGACAACGTGATGAGCAAGATCAGCACATAGGTCGTGAACCGCTCCCATATGGGGCTCATTCGCGTGATATGGGGTGCGGCGGCAAGTCCCGACGTTTTGCTGTCGGGACTTGCCGCCGCACTCCATACGTTTAATCTCTTCCCTCCATCGGTACGATGTAACTGTTTCCTCATGACCTTCCGCTGACCTCCCTCTTGTGCGTCTCCAGCAATTGCTTCATCGTGTCCTTGTCGATTTTGCCCTCGGCATAGGTCGCGCGCAGGATGCATTCGAATTCGGACAGGTCGCGTGCGGCTTCCACGGCGCGGATCTTCGCGATCAGGCGATCCAGCCGCAGACGGACCGTGGGATAGCTGATGCCGTATTCCTCGGCCACCGCTTTCAGCGAGCCCGACGCCAGGACCAGCCGTCGTATGAACGCCAGGTCCTCCTCGCTCAACCCTTCCATCCAATCCGGTATCTGCGTCATTTCCGCACCCTGTCACAGAACTAAATAATGTGAAAGTAAATATTAGTAATACTTAACAATAAGGGACAGGTACCATTTCGTAAGTCGTTGATTTCCAATCGTTGGAAGTTTTCGAGGTGCCTGTTTCCAATCGTTGGAAGAAATCCTTCTGAGTTGAGTTGCGCGATCCGGGTAATGGTCATGGAATATGACTAGATAGTTAGAAAATATAGTCATGAAGATACCTGTCAGTGAGTTCAAGGCGCGGTGCACGCAGATTCTGCGGGAGGTGGCGTCCAGTCCCTACCGGGTCGAGGTGACGAATCGGGGCAAGGTCATCGCGGTCGTGGGGCCGCCACAGGCCAAGCCGGCGAAAGATCCGAAGAAATTCTTCGGATCCCTCGCCGGTTCGGCCAGTCACGTCGGTGACATCGTGGCTCCGGCTGCGGACGAGGGGGAATGGGAGGCCGCCCGATGACCTATCTGTTTGATACACACGCATGGTTCTGGGCGTTGGAGAATCCGGCGCGGTTGCCCGTCAAGGTGCGACGGGTGCTTAATCGAGCGCGCAATGTCCCGTATGGATTGTGCGCGATCAGTCTGTGGGAGGTGGCGAAACTGATTCAGGAGGGCCGTATCCGTCTTACCATGCCGTTGCAGGAGTGGATGGAGCGGGCGCTGGACCCGGATATGATCGAGATCCTGCCGCTCTCGCGCGAGGTTGCCGTTGAGTCGATCTCTCTGCCGGAAGGATTTCATGCCGATCCGGCGGATGAACTGATCGTTGCCACCGCGCGCCTGCATCATGCCACGCTGATTACCGCGGACGAAAGGATTCAAGCTTATCCGCACGTGAAGACGGTGTGGGATTAGGGCGCTATTATTAACGCAAAGGAAGAGAAAGGCGCAGAGAAGAGAGTAGAGGGTGTGAATCCTGCGCGAAACGCGCGGGAATGCGATTCCCGTTCGACAAAGTGTCCGACAAAGTTGACGCTCAGCCGAGGCCCTGGACGGCGGTGTCGATGGAAGGGAAGGTCGGGAACAAAGATGTGAAACCGGCGATGTCGAAGACTTCCTTGATGTGGGGTTGCATGCCGGCGAGGGCGAGTTTGCCGCCGAGCGGTTTGATCTTCTTGGCGGCAAACAGGAAGGAGCGCAGGCCGACACTGCTGATGTAATCCAAAGCGCTCATGTCGACGGCGATTCGCGTATCTCCGCCGTCGATGCGAGCTGAGACCTTGTCCTGAAATCCCTGCGTGGTTTCAGTATCCAGCCGACCTTTCAGCGCGATCACGCAGACATTATTCCTTTTATCTTCGGTAATTTCCATCTTTCCCTCCAGTCCCCATCCACACGGTTATGATATGCCGGCCGGAACCCGTTTGAGCATAGTCAGATGGTTCCGGTTATCCTGTCTTTTATAGTCCAATGTGTCAAAAAGATTCCGGACCAGATGAATGCCCAACCCTCCGATCGGGCGCTGTTCGAGCGGGATGGTCAGGTCCGGCGGGGGGGCCTCCAGCGGATTGAACGGGATGCCGTCGTCCACGACCTCGGCGCGCAATTGCCCCTCGTCCAGGTTCAAGCGGACGGCGATCTGATGGTTCCCGCCGTCGCGGTAGGCATAGGAAATCACATTGGTCACCAGCTCCTCGAGGGCGAGGTTCACCTGAAATACCATGCTCTGCGGCAGTTGGTTGGAGGCGGCGAATTCCTCGACAAATTCACTCAGGCGCGCGATCTCCGAAAGGTCGTTCTTCAATGCGATATCCATGTCACCTTTGTACACCGGGGAAATCCACTCGTAAAAGCGAGAAATCATCGGCCAAGGCGTCGCGACCCTGCCAGTCCCGGATGGCTTGCAGGATCCGTTGCACATCATCGTCGGCCCGGACGTCCATCGAGGCGAGCAGGCGCATATACTCGCCGAGTTCCATCATTACCCGGTCCGGCCTGGAGACCTCGTAGGTGCCGTCGCTGTACAGGTACAAGCGGTTGACGGCTTTCAGGTCGCAGATCCCGTTCGCGAAATCGGTGCCCGGCAGGCCGCCGATCACCAGGCCGTCCGTGCGCAGGGGCTTCGGTACGATCCGGCCGGGATCGTCGCCGGTCAGCAGCAGGGCGGGGGGATGTCCTCCGGAGGCGTATGTGATGCGATGCCGGATTTTCTGATATACGCCGTACCACATGGTGAAATATTTCCGGCCGAACTCATCCATTTGAAAGCTCTCGTTCAGCCTCGTGAGCACGTGCGCGGGATTGCGAAAATCGGTGTTCGGCAGGCTCATGGAGCGCAGTATATTGGAGACCGTGATGGATAGCAGGGCGGCGCCGACGCCGTGGCCGCAGACGTCGATCAGGTACATGGCGAAATGATCGTCGTCGATCCAGTTGTAACAGAAGAAATCGCCCCCCAACTGGGCGGACGGGATGAATTCCCAGGCGGAGCGGATATCGTCATTCATCGGCGCGGGCAGAAGTGATCGCACATATTCGGCGGCCTCGCTCAATTCGCGCGCGAGGTGCTCCCGGTTCTTGAGGACCTCCTCCTTGGCGCTGATCAGTTCGCGCTGGGCGCCGATCAGATCCACCAGGGTGATCTCGTGCTCGACCATGGCGGCCAGTTCATGGAACAGTGTCAGATCCTTGTCGCCCATGGAACGCGGCTTGCGGTCGACGAGACAGAGGGTTCCCACGTTGTGCCCCTCCGTGGCGACAGGATGACCGGCATAGAAGCGGACAAACGGCGTGTTCTTGACCATGGGATTGTCGGCGAAGCGCGGATCGGTCAAGGCATCGGGAATAATCAGGGGCTGTTTCTGCAGGATGGCGTGTCCGCAGAAGGATACGTCGCGCGGGGTTTGCGTGGCGGCCCATCCGCACGTGGATTTGAACCATTGACGGTCCGCGTCCACCATCGCGACATAGGCGATCGGAACGTCGAACATGCGCGACGCGACGCGCGTGATGCGGTCGAATCGTTCCTCGGCCGACGTGTCGAGAATGTTCAGCGCGTGCAGGGCGGCCAGCCGCTCCGTCTCATCCAGGGGTTTGGGCGCTTTGATCATGACCAGGTGTGCTTGTATCCGGGCTCCATGCGTATAGTCTACGCCATCGCGCCGGCCTTGCCAAGCGGCTAAATGGCGGGCGGCGCGGGTAGCGCGCACCCGTAGCGCGAGGGGTACGTCATCACGGGCATGTCGACGTTGATGCGGACGCGCTCGCCCTCGCGGATGCCGCGGCAGCATCCGATCATCCGGCTTTTCAACACGGTCTGCGAATCGAGCCGGACGCGAACCATCTGGTCATGGCCGAAGTACTCGCGTTCGATCACCTCGCCCGGTCCGTTCGGGTCCAGCGCGAGCGAAAGGTCCTCCGGGCGGAACATGATCTCGACTTCGCCTTCGGCCGGAACGAGCGCGGGCAATACGCCGAGTTCGCAGGTAACGCGGTCACCCTGCGCGCGGCCCGGCAGGAAATTGGCGTCGCCGAGAAACGTGGCGACAATATGCGTGCCCGGACGCCGGTACAGATTTTCCGGCGTACCGGTCTGCATGATCCGCCCGTCGATCATTACGGCCACCTCGTCGGCGAGGCTCATCGCCTCTTCCTGGTCGTGCGTGACGAAGATGGCGGTAACCTGCGCCTTGCGCAGGATGTGGCGCACGTCGGCGCGCACGCGCACGCGCAACGCGGCGTCGAGATTCGAGAACGGTTCGTCGAGCAGGATCACGTCCGGTTTCGGCGCGAGCGCGCGCGCGAGGGCCACGCGCTGTTGCTGGCCGCCGGACAGTTCATGCGGCAGGCGGTCCTTTACGCCTTCCAGCCCGACGAGGGCGAGCACTTCGTGCACCCGCGCGGCCCGTCGCGCGATATCGGAGAGGCCATAACCCGTATTCTCCGCGACGGTCATATGGGGAAAGAGGGCGTATTCCTGGAACACCATGCCGACGCGCCGTTTCTCCGGCGGCACATGGATGCCCTGCGCGGAGACCGCACGGCCGCCGATCTCGATCTCGCCGCTGTCCGGCGACTCGAAGCCGGCGATCAGGCGCAGGACCGTTGTCTTGCCGCAACCGCTTGGACCGAGCAGGGCGAGGAAGCGGCCTTCCCGCACGTCGAGCGTGACGCCGCACACGGCGGGGACGTTGCCGAATATCTTGCACAGATTCCGGCATCGGATCGCGTGATTCGGTTGTTGGGTGTCGGTCATGATATAGGTTTCAGGTTTCGGGTGTCAGGAGTTCCAATGATTGGAGAACTCGACCTGAAACCTGAACACTGAACACTCATCCCTCCTCCTGTCTCAGCATAACCCATAGACTGATAGCCGATACGAGCACTAAAATCAAAGCGGGGGCGGCGGCGCGCGCGAAGAAGGCTTCTTCGGTGGCCCCCCAGATGCGCGTCGCAAGCGTGTTGAATCCGGTCGGGCCGAGGATCAGGGTCGCGGGCAGTTCCTTCATGCCGGTCAGGAAGACGAGGGCGAGGCCGGTGGAGATGCCGGGCCGGAGCAGGGGCAGGGTGATGGTGCGGAGCGCGCCGCGCGAGGTGCGTCCGAGCGTACGCGCGGCGTCTTCGAGCCGCGGGCTGACCTTCAACAGGGACGCGCGCAGACTGCCGACCGCGAGCGGGAGGAACAATACGACGTAGGCGAAGACCAGCATGAACAGGGTCTGGTAAAGGTGGGGCACATAGCGCGCGCCGAAAAAGACGAGTGACAGGGCCACGACGATGCCGGGCAGGGCGTGACCGATATAGGCGCAGCGCTCGAAGGCCCGACCCCACGCGCCGGGGTGACGCACGGACAGGATGACGACGGGCAGGGCGGCGAGGACGGTCGCCATTGCGGCGAGACCCGACGCCGAAACGGAGTTCAACAGGATGTCCGGTTGATGGACGATCGGTTCGCCCTGCATCCAGCCGCGGATCAGCCAATACCCGATCACCGCGACCGGTACGCCGAGGGCCAGTACGGTGATCAGCGAGCAGAAGAGCACGGCGGGGATGCGCCACACGCCGAGCGGGACCGTCCGGGTGGGGCGCGGCGCGCCGGATCCGCTCCGGTAATAGCGGGCCTTGCCGCGCAAGCGGAATTCGATGACGAGGATCACGCAGGTCAGCGCGACCAGCATCAACGCATAGAGGGCGGCGGCGCTCCGGTCGAGCGAGGCGGTGTACTGCACATAGATCGCGCGCGTGAAGGAATCGAACTGCAACAGCGAAACCGCGCCGAAGTCGCTCAACGCATAGAGCGCCACGAGCAGGGCGCCCGCGTGCAGCGATGGCCGCAGGTGGGGCAGGGCGACTTCGCGGAAGACCTGCCGCGAGGTACGGCCCAGACAGCGGGCGGCATCCTCGAGGCACGGATCGATCCCGCGCAGGCCCGCGCGGGCGCAGATCTGGACATAAGGATAGGAGAACAGCGTGAGGGCCAGCCACGCCCCCGGGAATCCGTAGATGGACGGCAGGCGCTCGACGCCGAACGGCTGGAGGGCGCTTTGCAGGATGCCGTTGGGGCCCAGGGCGGCGATGAGCGCAAACGCGCCCACATACGACGGCAGTACGAGCGGCAGGGATGTCAGGACCGACCAGAACCGGCGGGCGGGCAGATCCGTGCGGACGGTCAGCCAGGCCAGCGCGACCCCGATGATGACGGAGGCCGCGGTGACCGTGAAGGCCAGTAACGCGCTGTTCAGGAACACCGTCAAGGTGCGGGGCCGGGACAGCAGATCCACGGCGGATCCGCCCAGTTGCCCGGTGCGGATCAGCAGGTAGATCAACGGCAGGATGCAGGCGGCGGCCACGATGCCGGCCGAAAGCGACAGGCCGATGGAGGGTCGTTGCGCGAGACTGCCGCGCGCGCTTTCGCGAAGTACGGGCGCCGGCTGTTCGGCCAGCACGATATCTCCTCCAAGGTTCTGCATGGGGTCTAGAACTCCTGATAAATTCCGAAATCCGAATGTCGAAATGCGAAGCAAGCTCGATATCGAAAACGCAGAGCCGAAACATCACGTCCGCTCCCTGTTTCCTCCGTTTCGGTAATTCTGTTTTGTTTCGTATTTCGATATTCGGATTTCGAAATCTCCACCTAGAGTATCCCCAACTCCTGAAGCAATCGCAGGGTTCCGTCCAGATCCTCCAGTTGACCGAGATCCAGGTCCGGGGTTTCGATATCCCGAAGCGGTGTCAGGTCGGGGGCCGGTTTGGCGCCGCGCGCGAGCGGGTACTCGAAGATTTCGTGGGTGAAATACGCCTGGGCGTCCGCGTCGAGCAGGTAGTCGATGAACCGCTCCGCGGCGTCGCGCTGTCGGGAGCTGTCGATGAGGCCGACACCCGCGACGTTGATCAGGGTGCCGGACTGGAGGTAATGGTTGCGCACCGGAAAATCCGCCCCCTGTTGTTTGATCATCTGGTGCAGGTAGTAATGGTTGGCGAGTCCGACATCGATTTCCCCCGCCGCCACCGCTGTCAGGATGGGCGTGTTCTTGGCGTATACGCGGGGACGGTTGGCCTGCATGCAGGCGAGCCACGCGTGCGTTCGTTGTTCGCCTTCCGTCACCCGCAGGGCGGTGACAAAGGCCTG
The DNA here is from genome assembly GCA_964425945.1 of uncultured Verrucomicrobiota bacterium. Taxonomy (GTDB): domain Bacteria; phylum Verrucomicrobiota; class Kiritimatiellia; order SLAD01; family SLAD01; genus CAYRPR01. Next base: position 15,550 of record CAYRPR010000007.1, read on the forward strand.
GTACGATCCGTTGGCGGGCGCCCAGCCGACGCGGCCCCGCCAGGCCGGATCGCAGAAGCCGTGGATGTCGCGCGGAAGATCCTCGACCCGGACGCGATCCGGGTTATAGACCACGACGCGTGCCCGGCCGGATATCCCAACCCAATCCCCGCGCGGCGAGCGGAAACGGGGTTCGACCCGGTCGAGCAGGTTCACAGGCAGTGGGCGAAGTCGCCCCGCGCGAGCCAGCGCGCCGAGCGCGCCGGCATCCTGCGCGAAGATCACATCCGCCGGACTGTTGCGTCCCTCCTCCAGGATGGTGGCCGCCATTTCCGCGGTCTGGCCATAGCGGACCTGCACGCGGATACCCGTGTCCTGCTCAAATCGGGTCAACAGCGGCGCGATCAGGTCCTCGCCCCGCCCCGAATAGACGACCAGCGGTGACGTGTCGTCCACCCGGCCCTTGCCGCAGCCGAGCCATACGGACCCGATCAGTACCCCGATGATCAACAGGCAGGGCGAACCCCGGGTCAGTTGGAAACGGGCGCGCGACATATCAGGCGGTGCGGCGTTTGGGTTTGTGCTTCTTCGCCGCGTTCTCGAAGAAGCAGATGGATCGACAGATATCGCAGTGCTCGGCGTCCTCGGTGCATTCGGGTTTGTGCCGGCGGAGTTCCTTCAGGAAGTCGTGCACGGCCTTCTTGTCGGAACGGATCAAGAGCATGAAATTGGAGAGTCGCACACTGGTCTCGATGCTGATCAGGTGTTCGACCTTGCAGGCGTCCACGGCGGCTTGTTCCGCGTCCACGCCCAGCACGTCGCGGAACAGGGACTCGAGCAGTTCATCGTTGCGCTCGACCAATTCGGCCAGGCGCCGGCCCTCGTCGGACAGGTGCAGGAACTTGTTCTGATCCTCCAGCACGAGTCCCCGTTTTTTCAGGGGACGCAGGCTGATGGAGCAGCTGCCGCGGGTGATGTTGAGGCTTTTGGCGATATCGGTCACCCGCGCGTAGCCCTGGTCTTCGATCAGGTTCTTGATCGTCATCAGGTAGTGCGCGGCGCTGTGCGTCAGCAGGTTGTCTTCAAACGATTTCCATACTTCGTTGGACATGGGGCTCCTTCCCGCGGTTGTACGCAGGGCCAAACGGCTGATTGATATATAAAACATCATCACTATAGTGCGGGCGGGCGGGATGTCAACCCTTCGCCGCCCCGCTGCGCCAGCGCCGTCCGGAGCGCAAGCCGCCGGTTCCCCCGCCGGTTCACACCTTTAAAGGTGTGAACCGGCGGGGGGTGACCCGTTCGCCCTCCGTTGGAAGAGGACGGAATGGATGAATGCGCATGGGCTCAGGCGGGTTTGGAGGCGGAAGCCTGATCCAGCAGGGCGCGGATCCGGAGGGCCAGTTCGTCCCGGGTGAAGGGCTTCAGGAGGATGGGCGCCTCCTCGTCCAGTACACCGTGCCGGATCAGGGTCTGGTCCGTGAATCCGGAGATGTAGATGAAGGGGACATCCGGACGGATGGCCCGCGCCAATTCCAGCATTTCCGGTCCGGTCAGGTTGGGCATGACGATGTCCGTGATGATCAGGCCGATCTCGCGGTGATTCTGGCGGAAGAGGTCTATTCCCTCCTGACCGTGCCGCGCGGTCAGGACGCGATAGCCGATCGCCCGCCCGTCGGCGAGCCGCAGCGAGCGAGTCGA
>CAYRPR010000008.1:0-16323 GCA_964425945.1 uncultured Verrucomicrobiota bacterium
ACCGTGAATGCCAGCGGGACCTTCACCGTCCGCTTGGCCGGCAATCCGGCCGGATTCAACGCCAGCTCGAACTTCTCCTGGGTCATCATCAGCGGCGCGTCGGTGTCCGGCTACAGCGTGGACCGCTTTGCGCTCGACTTGACGGGTTTTGTCCCGGACTTGGAAACCGGCGACATGTTTATCGCGCAGGAAGGCGATGACATTGTGATTACGTTCTCCTCCGCCGGCGGCACGCCGGTCTGGGACGGCGGCGGCGCCGACGATATGTGGGACACGCCCGAAAACTGGGAAGGGGACATCGTCCCCGGCGCGAACCGGATCGTGATCTTCTACTCGGGCCTTGATTCCGGAACGAACATCAACCTGAACGGCGGCCGCACCGCGCAGGGCCTGGTGTTGAACGCCGATGCGGATCAGTCCCTGCGCTTCTACAACACCGGCACCGGCACGAGCGACCGCCTGACGCTGAACGCCGCCGGCCTGGCGGTGGACGTTGATGCGGCGGGCTTCCATGTCTTCCAGAACAGCATCGGGCTGGGCCAGTCGCAGACCTGGACCAACGCCTCGCCGAACGATCTGTTCGTTCCCGGCGTGATGTCGGGTCCGAGCCTGGTCGAACTGCACAAGACCGGCCAGGGCCGCGTGATCTTCGCCGGCAACAACTTCGACCTCCGCGGCGGGCTGTATGTGGATCACGGCGTGGTTCGCGTGCAGGGCAGTACCAACGCGATCGGGTCCGGCGTGGTGAGCGTGGGCACCAATGCCACGCTGGAATTGAACGGTCCGGCGTTCGGCTGGCGCGCGGTGGACACGTTCCTGTACGGCATGGGGACCAACGATGAGTACGGCGCGATCCGCAATCTGGCCGCCGGCGCCAGCTCATGGCGCGGTCCGATCACCCTGGGCGCGGATTCGAAGATGGCCATGGTGGCCGGCACGTTCCTGACCTACAGCAACATCAATGCGGCGGCCTACACGCTGTACCTCACCAACGTCAATTCGTTCACGATGGCGGATGGGGCGATTACCGGCGCCAAGACGACGGGTGATGGTTCGATTCACAAGTCGGGCGCCGGCAACTTCGTATTGCGCGCGCCGGAACTGGCCGGCGGCATCACGCTGGCCCAGGGCATCACCCGCCTGGCGGTGGACATCGAGAACGGCGGCGGCACGTTGCGCATGTTCGACGGAACCACCCTGCAGTCCACGAACGCGTTTGAACGCGTCGTCGCCAAGCCGCTGTCGGTCGAGGGCGATGTGACCTTCGGCGCCGCGTCCACGCAGACGGGGATGCTGATCTTCACCAACGCGGTCGACCTGAACGCGGCGACCCGCACGATCAACACGGTGCGCGGCGTCGTGTTCGGCGGACCGGTAACCGACGGCGCGTTGACCAAGATCGGTTCGGACACCCTGTGGCTGTACGGCCAGAATACCTACACGGGCGACACGCTGGTCAATGCGGGTACGCTGGTCCATGACGGCACCAACGCCTTTACGCACGTCACCGTGACGTCATCGTCCACGTTGTACGGCGCCGGCGAAGTGGGCGACCTGACGATCTACGGAACGGCCAGCGCGGGCTCGGAATTGAACGACGTGGGCTCGCTGGGCGCCGGCGACGTGAATCTCGAGGAACACGGCGTCCTGCAGGTGGATATCACCGACATGGAAGGCGCGGCGGGCGTCGATTGGGACTTGATCGCTGGAACGGGAACGATTTCGGTCAACTCGACGTCGGCGGATCGTTTCGTCGTGGCCGTGCGCGGCAATCCGCTGCTGGATCGCTCCCGTAGCTACACCAATATCATTATCACCGGATCGAGTGTGGTGGATCACGACCCGACCAAGTTCCTGGTCAATCTGGATGCGTTCACCCCGGATATCGGGTTCGGCATCTTCTCCATCGAGCAGATCGGGGACGATCTGGCGCTGGTCTTCCTGCACGGTCCGGGCGTCGAGCCGACCGCCATCCTGCTGGGCATCACGAATATTACGCCGTACTCGGCGCTGGCCCGGGTGGATATCATCTCGGACGGCGGCCAGGACATCATCCAGCGCGGCGTGGTCTGGAACACGACAGGCGATCCGACCCTGGACGACGATTTCACGGATGACGGCATTGGCAAGGGGTACTTTGAATCGGACATGACCGGCCTGTTCCCCGGCTACACCTATTATGTCCGCGCGTACGGCGTCAACAATGCCGCCACGAACTACAGCGAAGAAGAGGTCTTCACGACCCCGTGCTTCACCAACGCGCCTACCGGCCTGCATGCCGACCCCACCAACTACGTGGACTTCACGGCCAACTGGGACGCCCTGCAAGGCACGACCGGATACCTGTTGGATGTCTATCAAGGCGGTCTGATCCCCGGTATGATCCTCGTCGAGGGCTTCGACGGCGGCGTGACCCCGCCGACCGGATGGACCTTCACGGGCATCGGCAGTACCTATGTCTCCGCCAACAATTATGGTGACGCGCCGCCGTCCCTGCGGTTCGACAATACCGATGACCGGGTCGAGACGCCGTTCCTGGACGGCAGTCCGACGGGCATGACCTTCTGGATCAAGGGGCAGGGCGTGGACACCAACTCCTACCTGCTGGTCGAGGCCTATGACGGGGACTGGTATACGGTATCCCAGATCCAGCCCATTCCGACACCGACACCCGGCGTCACCACCAATATCCCGCTGGCCGGCGATGTGGCCAAAGTCCGCTTCACCTATAACAAGGTCACGGGCAACCTCGCGTTCGATGATGTGGCCATCAGCGGCCAGACCAATGCACTGACCTACGTGCCGGGTTATCAGGACCGGGCGATCGGCGGTACCAGCTCCATCGTGACCGGCCTGACCCTCGGCGCGACCTATCAGTTCCGCGTACGCGGATTCAACGACATATGTACATCGCTCTATTCCGACGTGGCCGAAGTCACGCTGAACACCGTGCCCGATCCGCTGGATTCGTCGGCGATAGCGGACGGCAAGGAAATGGTCCGTCTGGCCTGGACCAAGCACGATGACTTCGATGTGATGATTGTGCATCGCGCGGACGAGTGGCCCGAGCCGCCGGAACAGGGCGAGCCGTATGACCTCGGTGACGCGGTCGGCGGAGGCACCGTCATCTACAAGGGCAGTGGCGAGAAACTCGAGCACATCGTCCCGCACGGATCGACGAACTTCTACGTGTTCCACTCGTTCGATACGGTGTTCTACTCCTACGGCCTCAGCAATACGGTCGCGATGGATCTGTATCGAGACTATGAGATCGTCGAGCCGTTCGCCTACACGAACGGCGTGACTACGGCCTCGGGTCTCAACGGCGGACATGGCTGGACCAACGCCTGGGATGAACTCTTCGGCGACCCGTGGACCGTGCAGACCAATTATGCCGATGCGAGCAACGATGTGCCGCTCCTGCCGGATATGCCGAACTACCCGGACAATGCGGCCAATCGCATTACCATCGACCTCGACTCCAACGAGAGCGCGGGCCTGATCCGGTATTTCGAGGGCATCACGACAGGGCAGGTCTACGCCGCCGCGATCATGGGCTATCGCTATCCGGGCAACAACAAGTGGGAGGGCCTGAGTCTCTATGACGGCGGCACCGAGGTGGCGTTTGTCGGCAAGGCCGGCGGCAATTCCGTGCTGGCCATCGATTCCTACGGCGGGCCGAAGGTCGAATCGTCCTATACGCTCGGCGCCACGCAGACCACGAACGACAACGTGTATCTGATCACGATGATGTACGATTTCGACGCGGATGTACTGTATGCGCGGGCCTATCACACGTCCCAGGAAGTGCCGGAAGCCGAGCCGCCCTGGGAGACCAATACGACGGTGGCGATCGGTATTTCACGCATTGACGGTGTGCGCATCGCGGGCGGCGGTTTCGATGGCGACGCCATCGGCGCCATGTGGTTCGACGAGGTCCGCGTGGCGCAGGCCTGGGAGGAACTGCTGGACGATATTCCCGAGACACCCGATGATCCGTTCCCGGTATCCGCTTTGGCCGATGGATATGAAATGGTCCGTTTGGACTGGGGCAAGAACACCAACGATCACGACGTGCTGATCCTGCACAAGTCCACTCCGATCACCACGGATCCGACCGATTCGGTTTCCTATTCCATGGGCGATACGATCGACGGGGCGTCCGTGTTGTACAAGGGATCGGGGACCAGCCTGGAGCACGTGGTGATTCCGGGCGATGACGTTTATTACAAGTTCTATTCCATCAATGCGAATTATTACTCCGCGGGCGTGGCGACCAACCTGGCGATGGGCGAGTACCAGCCCTTCGAGATTGTCAATCCGTTCTCCTATACGAATGCCACGGCGCTGGGCACGACTACGGTGGGCGGCCAGGGCTTCGGCGCGAACTTCTGGGCTACGGGCGGCAGCGGGACGTGGTTGGTCCAGACCAACTACACGGAGTCCACGGCCGACGTGCCGCGGTTCACGAACGTCGAGAACTACCCGGACCTGGCCGGCAACCTGGTCTATGTTTCGGGCCTGACCGACGGCCAGAATGGCTACGCGGAACGCTCGCTGTCCTCGTCCATCAGCACGGGCACGTTGTACGTGGCCTTCATGATGTCCTACCAGTATAATGGAGCGAACAAGTGGGCCGGCCTGAGTCTCTACGACGACGGCACGGAGAAGGCCTTCTTCGGCAAGGGCGGCGGCGCCAACTGGCACACCCTGGCGATTGCGGACGGCACGACCACTTGGTGGTCGGGTTACGACATGTTGCCCTATGCGGGCGCCGGCGGCGACACCGGACACGTCTACCTGGTCGTCGGAAGATACAATTTCGACACCGACGAATTGTCGGCCAGCGCCTTCCATGTATGGAGCGCCGCGTTGCCGGAAGAGGAGCCGGAATTCTGGGATATCAGCCAGACGTTGGGTACCGGTATCGATCAGGTCAATCGTATCCGTATCCATGCGGGCGCTGTCGCGGCCCCGGACGGCACCATCGGCAACGTGTTCTTCGATGAAATCCGTCTCGCGCAGAGCTGGGAGGAACTGAATGTCGGCGTCTGTCCGACTTGGGTCGGCAACGATGAGCGCGATCCGGCCGGCGATGTCTGGCTGGGCGACTTCGTCAGTTTCAAGGTCGAAAGCTACCCGATCGGACCCGGCCAGACCGCCGTATTGAACATGCTGTGGGAAGACACGACGACGTCCGAGTACGGCATGGAGTTCTGGAAGTTCGAGAACGACAACACGTTCTGGACGAACCGCACCCAGATGACACTGGTCGGTTCGCACAGCTACTACTTCACCGTGTCCGCCACGGGTTGCAGTGAGTCCAATCCGACCAACGGCATTGTGGTTCAGGCGCTTATCAATCCCAGCAACCAGACCGCCGTGGTGGATGCGGTCAACAGCAACTCGCAGATCAATCTGACGTGGGAGCGGAATCCCCAGCTTCACGATGTCATGGTTGTGCGGAAACTCTCCACGGAAAGCTGGACGGAGCCGACACAGGGCCAGGCCTACTTTGTCGGCCAGTTCATCGGCGACGGCCAGGTGATCTACATCGGATCAGCCGAATCCTTCGACGATACCGGCTTGGCGTCGGAAACCACCTACGACTACAAGTTCTACTCCGAAAACTGGAGTTACTATTCGGACGGCGTCACGGCGCAGGAAACGACGGATGAAGGCGACCAGGTCATCATTGTCGACGGCGATCCGCATGACTGGGTCGGCACGCCGCCGGTGGTCAAGAATTCGTCAAGGGTGTCCGCCAACGAGTTCATCTGGACGGACAAGATCGGCGAAGTGCGCCGGGACAACGGAGATCACGCCAACGGCGATCTGCGCGAGTTCCGCGTGTATGCGGACGAGACGAATATCTACTTCCTGATCGTGATGACCAATATCACGAGCCTGGACCTGCCGTCGGTGGCCATCGGCGTGGATACGCGGCGTTCGACGGACAGCGAACGGATGAACTGGCTGGGCGATGACGCCAACCTGTACATCGACGGTGAGTACTTCGGCGCCAATGGCAATGTGCACTTCGGCGAGCGCCAGTTGAATATTCACCGCGTGGACGGCACGTTCCAGGTCGAACTGTACGCCGAGGACGGCGCCGTATGGTACATGCCGCCGTCGGGGTTCCAGGCGGCGGCCAGCGTGGCCGACAACGCCATCGAAGTGCGCCTGGCTCGCACGGATCTCAACCTGACCGGCAGTGTCACGGGCCGGTTCACGGTCGCCACGTTCCTTAACACGGGCAGTTGGGCCAATGAAGGCGCTTCGACCGTATTCATGGCCGAGAATACGCCGCATGCCATCGATTCGGCGTCCATCACCCGATACGGGCTGACGGACAACAACCTGGAACGGAGCGCCTGGGAAGAGGATCTCAGCGACAGCGACGTGGACTTCTTCTTTGATATCAAGTTCAATACGACGGCCATTGTGCCGAACCAGCCGCCGTCGGTGCCGGCCTTGACGGGCCCGACCAACAACGCGGTCGTGATTGCCAATCCGACCCTGAGCTGGAATACCTCGTCGGACAACGACGGGGAGGTGACCAGCTACTTCCTCGAGGTCAGCACGAACGAGAACTTCAATGGCGTCAACGGCACGGAGAACGGCCCGGTATTCCTGCGCGTGAATCTGGACGCCTCGACCACCAGCTACGGCCTCACCACGGTGTCGTCGCAATACTACTGGCGAGTCCGATCGCGGGATACGGCCGGCGAGCTGTCGCAACCCACGACGCATGTGTTCCGGATCACCGGCAAACTGGACAACGACGGTCCGATACCGACCCTGATGTACATTGGCGCGGACGTGGACGGATTCCTGGCCGGCGATTACGACGCCCAGATCGCCCAGTACGGATATATCCAGGATGTTACGGACGAGGAGATCGCCGCCGGCGGTCACATCGGGTTTGTACTCCGGATCGACGATGCGAGCGGCGTGTACGCCACCAATAAGCAACATGCCGGCGGCGATGTGGGGCAGTTCACGTGGAATATCGTGTCCACGGACGGCCGGGTATCACCGAACTGGGACATCGTCGAATACCAGTACGACTTCATCGGCGGCACGATAACCAACGTGTATGTGTGGGAAATCGACAAGCCGTTCTGGGGAAGCAACGTCTGGGCACAGGGCAATGCGGATCAGGTGATCACCACTTTTGTGTACGAAGCCTTCATCATCACGAACTTCAATGAGAATACGGAGTATTACCTGACCGTCAGCGCCGAAGACGCCTATGCTCTGGGCGGCGGTTGGTGGGAATACGGGACCTGGAACAGCTTCGGCGCGCCGGACCTGCCGCATATCGGCGGTTACGCGGAAGACGGCCCGAATACCGAGCGAAATGTCACAACCAACTACTTGATACGAATACAGGTGCGGGATGACGACACGGATCCGCCGTTGATTAGTACCGATCGGGGGTGGGATGGCAACCGTTCGCTGATGGTATCCAATCAGACTGGACAGCTGGGTGTATCGGGTTCCGGCCTGCAGGCCCTCTACACCGCATACGACGGGGACATCGCGGACGGCGAACTCACGGTGTTGTTGAATGTGTACGACTTTTATAGCGGACTCCAGGTGTCCGCGGACGGCCCGGCGACCACCAATACGACGATCACGATCGGCGATTGGATCGAGAACAACTATGCCAATTTCGACGCGACCCGCAGTGTCTTGGCGGACACGACCGATCCGCTGACCGTGCTGGCATGGCATTGGGACACGCTGACGACCAACGATCTGATGGACCTGTGGGGTGGGGACGGCACCGGGTTCGCGGGCCAGACCAATCTCGTCTGGGGCACCCTGCGGGATGGAGACTCGGATCGCGCCAATGACCAGGCCGTTTCCACCAACGTCCTGTTTGGCTTCCTGCAGGTCATCGACGACGATACCGATGCGCCGTTGCTCGGCGGACCGTCCGCTACCAATGTGCTCAACAATCCGGGCTTTGAGCTCGGGTCCGGTGTGGAGGCGACCGACTGGGTTCGCTGGGACGGCGTGGAACGCCAGAACGCGGCGCTGCGCAACGGCGACTACGGGATGGCCCTGATCGGCAATGCGACGGGCGGCGGGTTTTATCAGGACTACATGAGTTCCGCCGTCGGCGCCGTCTACACATTCACCATCTGGGGCGGCCGCACATGGGATTGGGTGGAACCGGATCCGGCCCATGAGATCACCATGTTCATCGAGTTCCTGGATGACAGCTTTGATGTTATCAGTGCCGGTACCCGGACCTCCTTCCCGGGCGATGTGGATGAATGGAACTCCTATTCGGTTACATTCACCTCGCCGGCCGGCACGGAATATGTCCGTGTCGGCGTGGAGTACAACGGTCCCGGTGGCGGGACCGGCTGGTTCCGGTGGGATGACGCGCAGTTGACTTTTGCGGGCATGAACGCACCGATGAGCGTGGATATCGGCGGCCAGTCCATTGTCGGCAGTACCGATACGACCAACGCCATCTTTACGGTGACCGATCACCAACTGGCCCAATTGGGCGGATCGGGCAATATGGTCGGGGATTCGAGCTTCGAGATCGGCGACTTCTCCGTATGGGATTATTACGGCCCGCATACCAACGTGATGGACGGCAACTGGTATATCAGCTCCTTCGAGCTGGACGCCCATCACGGGGAGCGGGGCGTGGTGCACGTGGTGAAGGATAATGACCGCGACGGCGATCCGACCAACGTGTGGCGCGGCGTGTATCAGACGTTCCCGGCCAGCGAGGGAGAGGAGTTCAATGCCAGCGTGTTCATCCGTACTGTGAACCTCTGGAATTCGGCGGCCTTTCTCGAAATTCAGTTCCGTGACGACTCGGACATCCTGCTGGATTCCTACACCTCCGACTGGGCGTTCACGAACCAGAACTTCACACTGGCCACGATCGAGGGCGCGGTGGCGCCGCCCAATACGGACAATGTCAGCGTTCATGGCGTCGTCTTCACGCAGGACGGAGATGGGGTGGAGGAATACATCATCTTTGACGACTTCACCTTGCGTCGCGGTCCGGTGCTTACGCTGTCCCTGCATGCCTACGATCCGGACAGCGGCTTGTCGCGAGGAACCGATGATACGGCCATCCAGTCGCATATCAGCGTCGGGACATGGGTTGAGAACAACCTGACGAATTACCTGGTGGAGATGAGCTCGGCTCATTCGTGGCTGTCTTCGGGCATCAGCACTTGGGAGTTCCCCGGCCCGCTGACCTACCAGGAAGTCGGCGATCTCTATGATGCCGAGTATCTGCCGGTCTACGGCAGCTTCAGCGACGGGGACTTCGACCGCCCGTACGACAATGCATGGATGAGCAACCAGCTCTTCGGCACGCTGCGCGTCATTGATGATGACGAGGATGAACCGTTCATCTCCGCCTTTACCGTGGCGGGCGAGGGCGGTCAGGGCAGTACCAATATCCCTCCCGGCGGTATCGCGATCATCGGCGTGAACGGTGCCGGCGGGAGTTCGGAACGGTTCTCGTTCGTTGTGCTGGCCCCGTTCCCGGCGGGAACGATTATCGATTTCACGGATTGCGGATGGGATTCGTCCAAGGGCGCCAACGGGGATTGGCATCGCACAACGGAGTTCCACACCAATCGCTGGGTCTCCACGGGCAACGCCGCGGTGGGGCAGGTATTCGAACTGCACCTGACCAATATCAACAACAGCGGCGATCAGGTAACCATTTATCAGTACAACGGAGCCCAGACGCCGACGAACGATCCGGACAACGTCAAGTTCATCTATGCCGTCAATCTGGACGTCAATGACGACGGCTGGGATGATCCGCCGGTACCGGACAATAACGAGTCGTCCGATCTCTACCGCGGCCTGACCAACGGCGCAAACGCCGTCAGCGTGCCCTTGGGCGGCGGAGTGGCCAACGCCCGTTATGTCGGACCGACGGTGGGCAGTGCGTCCTATCTGCTGTCACAGATCAGCGACTCCAATAACTGGGAGGTCCTGCCGAGCGCCTTCCAAGTGATCACGGACTACAACTTCACCCTGACCGGCACAGGCGACATGGAATGGTCGGTGCCGGTCCTCACGGATGCCGATTTGGCGGCCGGCGGGTATGTGATCACCAATCGTGTGCAGGATTTCGGTAAGGGCCTCGTAGCCACGAATACGTCCTACGCGGCCGCGCCCTTCTTTGTCATGCACAATGAAGATGGCGACGTCGTCATGTCCAATGCGTTTGAGGTGGCGTTCAGTACGGGCAGTACGGACCTGCAGGATCTGACCATGGTGGCATCGCCCGTGGCCTATGAGGAGATCACGCTGGGCGTGTACAGTTCGCTGACCGCGGCCGCGGACGCCGATGATGACCGGCCGGGTGATTCCATGACCAACATGTACTGGCTGGATATTACCGTCATCGACGACGATCCGGACGTGCCTATCGCGCATCCGGACGGATTCGGGCTCTTCATTGGCAACACGCCGCTTGCTTCGGTTTCGGGTTATACCAACCTGCTGGCCGGGTGGAACTTCAATGAGACTAATCTGGTGGTCAGCCACGGTGTGGGCGCCATGTCTCATAATTTCACCGTGATCACGAACTTCAGCGGTACGGCCATCAACGCGGTCAATTCGGACCCGGCCGGCACCGCGTTTGCTGTCCGCGGGGAGACGGCCACGATCAATAATGGCCGCTACTTCCAGTTCGAGATCAGCATGGCGGGTCACGAGGGCCTGATCATGAGTTTCGCGGCGCAGAAGACCGCCGCCGGATTCAACAATAACCAGGTGTCCTACTCGCTGAACGGAATTAACTTCACGGACTTCGGGGCGCCGTTTGATCCCGCGACCTCCTTCGCCCTTCATACGATTGATTTGAGTTCGGTAACCGATCTCAACAACCAGAATACGGTATATATACGGATTACGTTGAATGGCGCGTCGGACGCCAGCGGCAACAACCGGTACGATAACTTCCGGTTCACCGCCACGGCGGCCACCTACGAGATCACGGACGCCCAGCTGGAGGAAGTCGACGCCGGCACCCCGTTGTGGTTCAGCTTCCGGGCCTATGACGAATTCAGCGGCCTGGCACGCGGAACGACCTTTGACGGCACCAATATGCACGTCAGCATTGATGGATGGCTGACCAATGATACGAGCCGTTTCCATGCGGACTGGAGCTCGGCGGATACGACCGTGGATACCGCCACTAGCGTATGGCGGTTCACGTCCTTCTCCTATGAGGAAATCGGCGATCTCTACGGCGACGGCGACGAGAGCCGGTCCGTGCTTACGACGATCGCCGATGCCGATAACGACCGGGTCAGCGATGCGCTGTGGATCAGCAACCATATCTTCGGCGTCATCCGGATCATCGATGACGATATCGATCCGCCGGTGGCCGGCGGCTTGAAGATCCTGCATGACGGCGGCGTAATCAGCCCGGATTCCGGCCCGCAGACCTTGCTGGCGGGTTGGAACTACAACAACACCAATACCCTTGTCAGTCATGGGGCGGGCACGATGTCCAGCAACTTAACCGGCACCATCTCGTGGTTCGCCGGATCGACAGTCAATGCCGTGGACGGGGACGCAGCCGGCGTGGCTTTCTCCCCCGCGGGCACGAACAACATCGGCCAGTATTTCGAGTTTGAGATCAGTACACTGGGCTATCAGAACCTGGTGATGACCTTCGCCGCCCGGCGGACGGGCACGGGATACAACAGCAATCGCGTATCCTATGCCGTCAACAACGGGCCGTTTGAGGACTTCGGCGCGGTGTTGGATCCGACCGAGTCCACGACGCTTCAGCAGTACACCTACGATTTCAGTTCGGTGCCGGAAATCAACAATGCGGCCAGTGTGGTTGTCCGGATTACCTTGGGCGTGGACGGCGTATCGGGGGCGGGCAATAACCGGTACGACAACATCCAGTTCAACGCGCAGCGCGCGGTCTTCCAGGTCACGGACGGGCAGTTGGCGGCCGTATCGGCGATGAACCCGATGCATTTCAGCTTCAATGTCTATGATCCGACGAGTGGGATCCATCGCGGCACGGCATTCGACGGCACCAACATGCACATTACCGTCGGGGGCGTCACCACGAACAATACGGACCGTTTCGATATCGACATCAGCAGCGCCGGCACGACGGAAGCGACCTCCACCAGCCTGTGGGCCTTCACCGAGTTCGAGTACAACCAGATCGGCGAGTTGTTCGGCGACGGCACGAATTTCGTGGATATTCTGGCCTCGGTCGCGGATGCCGACTCTAACCGCCCGAACGACGGCATGTGGTTGAGCAACGAGGTGTTTGGCGTCATGCACGTGATCGACGACGACGCCGAGATGCCGGTGATCGAAGACGTTACGCGCCCCGGCGCCGCGGCGGCGCCTTTCGTGGTCGTGACAAACGGAATCGCTCCCAGCGCGGCCATCCGCGGCGCCATAACCCGCCGGACCGGCTCCGGGACGAATGTGGTGTCCGCCGTTAGCGACGCCGAACTGGCCAACGCGGGGGATATCGACCTGCAGTTCTATTTCGGCGCGCGTGATGTGCATTCCGGCGTTTCACGCGGCGCCGCGGGCTCTACCAATGAGGTGATGAGCTTCAGTATCGGCAATGTCGTTGTCGGCAATGTCGCCAATTATCAAAGCGGCATGTCCACCGCTCAATCGGCCACCAACCAGGTCCTGACGAATGTCTGGGCGTTCGGCAACGGATTCTTCACGGGCGAGCAGATCAACGAACTCATGCTATCCAATCGCGCCGTCCGGATCACGATTCCCGATACGGATGACGATCGGCCCAGTGATCGCGCGACGCTCTATGGCCAGCAGGTCGGCCTGCTGCGCGTGGTGGATGACGACATACGCGGTCCGGTCATCAGCCAGGTGCGCATCGAGGGCGCGTTTGAGGACGGCGATATCTACTTTGAGAGCTTTGAGTCGGATACCGGTTGGAATGGCGCCAACAAGAGCGGTGCCTGGACCTCCAACACGACCTATGGTACGTACATAGCCGAGGGCAACGTGTTGTGGACCTCTCTGGATCCCAAGGTAAGCGGGACTCGACGCATCGGATTGCTGACCAATGTGGCGGAGACCATCACGACGCTGGAGTTCCCGCCGTTTGAGGATCCGGGACTCCTGACCCTGATGGCCGGCCGGTTCGGCGCGGAAGGGGAAGCCAACGATGTGGAGATCCGGGTGGATTGGCGCGATGGCGATGACTGGACCAGTCTGGGCTCCCACACGGTGACCAACCTGAATCCGGAATTCGATCTGTTCAGTTGGAATATCAGCATGGACGGCGTGGTGACCCTGCGCTTGGTGCGGGTATCGACCGACGGCTCGCAGGTCTATGTGGACGACGTCAGTGTGACGCCGATCCCGGAATGGATCAGCACCAATGCCCTGCATATAAGCTGGTCGGAGGCGTTGGACGATTATTCGGGCATCGATGAATACAGGGTGGTGCCGCCGGGTATGAGCACAACACCGCCGACCGCCACGAATCATGGCGTGTCCGCATCCGGCGCGGCGACCAACGATACGTTCGATATTACCGGACAGCAGGGATTACTGACCGGTTATATCTTCGCCATCGATGATGACGGCGACCGGCCCGGTGACCGTTCCATGGGAACGCCGCGGCCCATTCTCGCCCGGGTGGATACCAATCCTCCGCTTCCGGTTGCTTCCATTCGGGCGACCGACGCGGCCGGCGCGTTCATTTTCGATCCGGATATCGACGAGACCTCGGAAATCAAGGTCGAATGGGCGCCGTCCGCCGTGACGGAAGAGGAAGCCTCCGGGTGGCGTCAGTCGGATAACGAGCCGCTTTCGCCGTGGGATTCCTATATCATAACCTATTACGAGGTGGGCGATGATGTGGGTACGCCTCTGCCCGATACCGTTACAAACGTCCTGACGCGGTTCACGCCGGGCTGGTCGAATGTATTGCACGAGCACACCTTCACCAATCTGGTGCTCACGGACCTGGTCTTTGACAGTTATTACAGCATCACCGTCCAGGGCCGGGATATGGCCGGCAATCTGGGTGAGCCCATCAGCGTGATCGGCAATACGGACCGGTTCGTCGTGACCCAGGGTGTCGCGCGCGCCCAGAACCGGTCGGATATATTCTGGACGGCGGCCACGGACCAGGAGGGGCATGTTACGCGCGAATACGATCTGATTCGCTCCGATGCCACCAGCTATACCACCAATCTGCAACAGGGCTGGCGCTGGAACCTGATCGGCACCGCTTCGACCAACTGGCTCATGGATACCAATCCGATCAGCGGGAGCAGCATGCGGTTCTATCGCGCGTCCCCGAAGGGCCGATGGTCCAATGAGGCGCGGCGCGTGGCCAGCGAGGAGATCTATGTGTCCAAGCCCGCCCGCCTGTACCCGGGGCAGAACTGGGTGGCGCACCCCGGCGTTCCGGACACCAATACCGCGGCCTATCTGCTGGGCCATGCCCTGCCGAGCGGGACCAGCGGCGGCGATCCGGCCGCCACGCGTGTGACTTGGTTCGCCCGTACCACCAGCGAAATGGCCACCAATCAAATTGCGCTGGTCGGCGACGATCCGAGACAATGGATCTACACGATGGGCGGCGTGGGTGTAGCAGACGACGCCACGATCCCGATTCAGGACGGGTTTATTGTCGAAGTGGCAACCAATCAGCCCATTCAAACGCTGCTGTTGCTCGGACGCGTACCGACCAATACCCTGTCGCAGACGCTCATAGGCGGATCATCTTACAACTTCGTCAATTTCCGTCTGCCGCGTCGCATGCATCCACAGGACATGAACCTGGTCGAGTCGGGATTCACCGGTGCGACCACCTTCCGCAATTCGGATCAGATTTGGCGTTTTGATCGCGTGAACCAGAGCGTGACGGAAATCATCTGGTACCGGACGACGGACAGCACATGGTATCGCCGCTCGGGCGCGTCCGATTCCGCCTTGCCGGCTAATTTCGCTTTCGAAGCGGATGATGCCCTGGTGATTCGAAAGCGATCGGCGGGGAATGAGACCTGGAATCTGACACCGCCCTATCCGCCGCCTGTGCGGCTCATGGACTGATCTGCTGACATCGGAATAAGAGCTTGGGGCTGTTGCTCCCATTCGTAAGACTCGCCACGACGAAGTCCCTTCGCGGGACACCCCACCTTCTCGTGCGTGTGAGCGACAAGAGCAACAGCCCCATTTATTCAATATACCGTAATCCGGTCATTTTGTATCGGATGAATCCCGGGAACTTGCCTAACCGGTTTACCTGATCTACCCCGCGCCTGAAAGGGCATCGGCCGTCTCACGCCCCTTCCTATCCGACGGCGGGAGGATGTTCCGTGTAATGTCCGATACGTCAATGCCTTGCCTGTTTTTTCCGCACGGGCGATAGCCAGGTCGCATCCCCTATGCTAAACTGATGGATTAGTGGTTTAACCTTTTCGCAAACAGGGTATATGAGCAAGGAATCGATCGTTGTTTCAGGGGCTCGGGAGCACAACCTTAAGAATATCTCCGTCACCATTCCCCGCGACAGTCTGACCGTGATCACCGGGCTCAGCGGATCCGGCAAGTCCTCGCTGGCGTTCGATACCCTCTATGCCGAGGGTCAGCGCAAGTACGTCGAAAGCCTGTCGGCCTACGCGCGGCAGTTCCTGGACCAGATGCAGAAACCCGACGTGGATCACATCGAGGGGTTGTCCCCGGCGATTTCCATCGAACAGCGCACGGCCGGCGCCAATCCCCGGTCCATTGTCGCCACGACCACGGAAATCCACGACTACCTCCGACTGCTCTTCGCCAGCATCGGCCGCGCTCACTGCCCTCATTGCGGAAAACTCATAGCCCGGCAAAGCGCGGAGGAGATCGTCGAGCGTCTCCGGCAATTGTCCGTCGGCACGCGCCTCGTCCTGCTCGCGCCGCTGGTCAGCGGCCGAAAAGGCCGCCATGAGGAGATAATCGCATCGATCCGCAAGCAGGGTTTTGTCCGGGTGCGCGTGGACGGCGAGCTGTATGAAATCGATCAGATCCCCGATCTGGACAAAAAGAAGAAGCATTCCATTGAAGCGGTGGTGGATCGCCTGGTCATCAGCGAGACCATCGCGACCCGCTTGACCGATTCCGTGGAGACGGCCCTGCGGACGGGCGAGGGCGTGATGATTGTGCTTACGGAGAAAAAGCGGGGTGACTGGGCGGAGACGCTGTATTCCGAAAAGAATGCCTGTGTCTCGTGCGGCATCAGCTTCGACGAATTGACGCCTCGGCATTTCTCGTTCAACAGTCCCTATGGCGCCTGTCCGACCTGCC
>CAYRPR010000009.1:0-15819 GCA_964425945.1 uncultured Verrucomicrobiota bacterium
GCAACAACGACAGTACGCCCTCTCCCGACCCGAGATCGGCGACTTCGCGCCCCGCGAATCCGGCCGCCAGCCCCGCGGCCAGCGCGGGCCATCCACCGCCCGGCTCCGTCAAGGTGCCGTAGCTTCCCGCTATACGATCAAAGAACTCCCGGCTGCGCTTCTTCCGCAAATCCAATACGCGACGCACCGACGCGCGGTCCTCCGTCGTGCCCTCCACCGCATCCAGCCGTCCATCCATGAACTGGGCTAGACCCGAATCGGAAAACGCGGTTCCCAACCGGTAATAAATCGATGTGCCATCCCGCCGCGTTTCCACCAGCGAGGTGTCTCGCAACGGCTTCAGATGACGACTGACCGTGGATTGAGGCAGGCCCAGCACGCTAACCAGCTCCGCCACAGACAGTTCGGCTACCGACAAGGCCCGGATAATGCGCAGCCTGACCACATCAGACAATGCTTTGAAGAGATCAAGCGTATCAGCCATCGTTTCATCCATCTGTTATTTCACATATATGGATATATCATCGCCGGACTCATTTCAAGAAGAATGAGCGAAAAAACGACCATTGATAATCAAGGACTTACGACAAGGTGTCTGTCCCCTCAGTCGCGGTCGAGCTCGGAGCGAACGGCTTGGGCAAGGGGTTCGGTGCGATAGGGTTTCTGGATATACTTTTTCAGCCCAAGTTTCCGGGCTTCCACGATCCGGTCGAATTCGGCGAACCCGCTCACGAGCACGGCCTTCTGGCCCGGCACGATGTCGACAATCTGCTTGTACGTCTCCAATCCGTCCATCGCATCGGCCAACACGAGATCCAATACGACCAGATCGATGCGCTGTTCGGGACGGTTGAGCGTCTTCTGGAAATGGGCGACGGCTTCACGCCCGTTGCCCGCCGTCAGCACGCGATAGCCGAGGTTCTGCAGGATGGCCGCGGCGGCCTCGCGGTGATCCTTGTAGTCGTCCACCACCAGCACGGTCTCGTGCCCGATCAGATCCGACAACTGCTCCGGCCGGCCCGGAACCGGTCCCTCCGCCCGGGTCACGGGGAAATACAGCACGAATTCGGTATCCCCCAATGGCGTGGTCTGGAGATTGATGTATCCGTGATGATCCTGCACCACGCGGTAAATCACGCTGAGCCCCAGACCCGTGCTGGCGGTATGCCCCTTGATGGTTCGGGATTGAAACGGCTCGAAGACGCGCTCGCGATCCCGGGGCGCGCTCCAGCCGGTGTGCTCCACCCGTATCACCACATACGGCGTCGTCCCCGCCGTGGTCTCGTGGGATTCCGACGGCAGAAGCGTCTCCATGTTGAGTCGGACGCGCAACGTGCCGCCGTCCGGCATGCCATCGATGCCGTACGACAACAAGTTGGCCAGCATCACCGTCAATAGCGGACGGGACCCGGAGATCATCGCCGTGGTGACGGCCGATTCGTACTCGATCCGAACCGGAGGCACATCGATGAGCAATCGCTGGAGATCGGGAGAACGCAGATACTCGCGCACCAACTCCACGAGGTCGACCGGCTCGAACGCCGTCTGCGACACATGCCCCACCGTCTCCAGGTCGTGGATCAGCGACATGGCCTTGCGCCCGGCCCGGTCAATCTCCTGCATGCGCTTGCGGATCGGATGCGCCTCGTCGAGTTCGTCCAGGACCGCGCGCGCCGCCTGCACGACGGGTTCGACAATGGTTCGCAGATACAGCGAAATACCGTCCGCCAACCGCCCGAGCGAGGTCATCCGCTGTTCGCGGACCAGGCGCTTACGCAACTCCTCCTTCCGATCTTCCGTCCTGCGGCGCTCTTCGATCAGTTTCCGCCGCAGGTGCAGGGAATTGAGCACCGAGCGCACGCGATGCTTGATTACGTCGGGATCCGCCGGTTTCTGGACGAAATCGTTTGCCCCCGTACGCATGGCCTCCAGCGCGCGGGCGATCGTGCCATGCCCGGTAATCATGATGAAGCCGATGTCCGGCATCTGCCGCCGCACCCACTGCAGAAGTTCAAGGCCGTCCATTTCATTCATCACGAGGTCGGACAGGATCAAGTCCACCCGCTGTTGCTCCAGAACGGACAGGGCCTCGCGCCCCGACGCGGCCGTGCTCACATGATACCCCTCGGCCTCCAGGTCGGCGGCCAGTCCGGTGCGCACCAACTCGTCGTCATCCACCACCAATATGTGCTCATGATGCGTGGTCATAGATTCACGCGCGGCAGGGTCATGGTGAAGGTCGCGCCCTCGCCGGGTTTGCTGGCCACCTCGATCCGCCCGTCACAGGACTGAATCAGGGACGCGGCCACGCTCAAGCCCAAGCCCGACCCCTGGGCCCCCTTGGTCGTGTAGAATGGCGTGAAGATCCGGCTCAGTTCGTCCGGCGGAATGCCTGTACCCGTATCGCTGACGGTTATGAAGACCTCGTCGTCGGTGCTATCCGTCGTGATGGTCAGGACGCCGCCGTCCGGCATGGCGTCGCGCGCGTTGATGATCAGGTTCAGCAGGACCTGCGTCAGTTCCCGCTCCGGGATGGCCAGTCGGCAGTCAGCGGGCTTGAGGTTCTTGACGATGAGCGCGATGTCCGACCGTTTCAATTGCGCCAGCGTCAACTGGGCCACAAACTCCACGGCGCGCCCGCACTCGGCCAGTTCGCCCCGGTGATCCGGGTCCGGATTGCCAAGGCGAAGCAACTGCTGGATGAGGTCGGCGATCGTTTCCACCGCCCGCTCGACCATGTCCATGCTGTCCACACGCGCAAAATCGGCGGGTAGTGCGCGGCGGATGCGGCCCAAGTGACTCAACATGCCCTGCAACGGATTGTTGATCTCGTGCGCGATGCCGGCGGCCAGCAGGCCGAGCGTATTCATCCGGTCGGTGCGCTCCAGGATCTCCCGTTCCTTGGCCTCGGCCGCCTGCCGGGCCTCCTCGGCCTTCTTGCGATCGGTGATGTCCTCGGAGATGCCGAGCAGGTAGAGCGGCTCCCCGTCCTCGTCCAGGATCGGCATCTTGATCGTGTGGAGGATGCGTTCGCCCTTGTACCGGGTGTTGATGGTCTCCTCGGGTATATCCACGGCCTTCCGCCCGCGCAGAACCTCGCGATCCTTCTCGGTAAAGAAATCGGCCTCCTCTTTCGGGAAGAAATCATAGTCGTTCCGGCCGAGAAGTTCCAGGCGCGAGTACCCCAGCAATTCCTCGCCGGCGCGGTTGAAGCGGATAAATCGGAGATCCTGGGCGTCCTTGACGAAGATCATGTTGGGAATGTTCTCGACGATGGAATTTACGAATCGTTGCGCGTCCCGGATTTCAGCGGCTGCGCCCAAGCGCTCGACGGCGTAACGGAGCGAGCGTACCAGGGCCTGCCCGTGGAGATCGTCCTTGAGCAGGTAATCCTGCGCCCCGCCCTTGATGGCCTCGATGGCCCAGTCCTCGTTGTCCACCCCCGTGATCACCACCAGCGGATGATCGGGATACGCCTCCTGCAACCGGCGATAGGAATCCAACCCGGAGGAATCCGGGAGCACCAGGTCCAGCAGAACGACATCAATGGGATCGCCGCCGAGTCGCCGGATCGCGTCGGCGATCGTGCGCGCGATGACCAGTTCGAAATCGAACGAGGCATACTTCGCCAGCATGATCCGGATGATCTCCGGGAACTCCGGGTCGTCGTCGATCAACAGTATCCTCAGTGATGAATCCTTCATCACGAGATACTGTACACGCATTCCGCGGATATTTCAGGCCCTATTTCCACGCCCGATGCATCCGCCCGGAACGGCTCCGCCCGCGCTCAGCCAGTCGGTCAGACGCTGTTCCATGGCGTGGGCCAGGTCGGGGCGTCGCGCGCTCAGGTCCTCGAGTTGCTCCCGCGCCTGATCGCTTTCGATGAGCATCTGGTCGCCCTCGCGCCAGTCCCAGCGATCGGCAATACGAAACGTCGCCAGCGCGCGCAAGAGGGTGTAGGGCCCGCGCGTGATCGACGCCATCTGACCATACGCGCACAGGGCGAAACTGTCGTGTTCCGGCATCGCCTCGCCCGCTTTCCAGCAGTCCCACCGGCTGATACCGTCCACAGGGTGCGACAGACGGTCGCCCCGCATGCCGGCCAGGGTCGGATACAGGTCCACCAGGTCGAATACGCCGCCGACGCACGACCCCGCCGGGATACCGGCCGAGCGCGGCGTCTTGATGATCAGCGGCACGCGCAGCACCGGATCGAGCAGCGCATGGTGATGAAAATGTATGCCCAGCTCGTCCAGCAGTTCGCCGTGGGGCGAGGCCAGGATGATGGTCGCGTCGTCGTACAGCCCTTCGCCCCTCAGAAACGCCGTCAGCGCGCCGACCTGATGATCGAAATACGACACGCAACTTTTATACTGCGCCACCGGGTAGCGAAAATCCCGCACGCCGTCGAGCCACATCAGGATCTCATCCTCCACGACACGCAATTCCTCCGTAATGAGCCGGATCCAGTCGAGCAGGTCGGCCGGAATCCGCCCCTCGTCCAGTAGCCGAACCCGGCTGTCCAGCCAGCCGGCAAAGGCGTCGAGCGACATGTCCAACCGCGCGCGGGGCGGCAAGGCGCGCAGATGAACGGCCAGGTCGGGCGGCGCGCCGCCCTCACCGCGCAGCGCCCGCGCGGTCGCGCGCAGGCGGATCCTTACGGCATGATCCACAACACCCTTCTCCAGCGACGCGAGTTTGCGCGAAAATTCCGCCACCGTTTCCACGCCGTCGATCTCCTCCAGCGCTTCCGGGCGATACCGATTCTCCGCGGCGTCCGGATCGCCGCGGTAATACCATCGCGCGAATGGATCCGGGGCCATGGACGGCGGATGAACATCGAAATACTGGACCCAGAAAAAGCTTTCGCGCGGCGCGCCGGCGATTTCTCGTATCGCCGACCGCGTGGTGATGGCGCCGGCCTGCGCGGGACTCCCGATGGCGGCGGCCACCTCGTCGAAGCGGGCGCCGAACCCCATGAGCGGATGATGAAGCTCGTCTTCGCTTGAGCACATGACGGTGCGATAGCCCCGTTCGGCAAACCATCCCGGCAGACCCGGCAGGTGCGGCGACAGGGATCCCCACTCCGCATGGAGGCCGTGGCGCAGGGGCGACAGCCCGGTCAGCATGGACGCATACGATCCGGGCGTCGTGCTCGACGGCGCCCGCGCATCCAGGAACAACGCGCCCTCTTCGGCCAGCCGGTTGATATGCGGGGTCCGCATGGTCGCGTCGCCGTAGCAACCCAGGACATCGCGACGCAGGGCGTCGGCGGTGATCAGGATGACGTGGCCCCGCGCCGGTCGTCGCGCGCGGATGGTTGGCGCGGGGATTGCGGACACGATGCGGGGTTCGCCCCATACCGCCCAGGCACAGCGGGTATCACCCGCACCGGCGCACGACGTTTTGAACACAAGCCGGATCCCGCGCCGGGTATGAGCGCCGAGTCGGATCCGCTCCTCGATCCAGCGGCGATCGTCCTTGATCTCGCGCGGGTGTACGACACGCCGGTACAGCGTTTGTTCCGCGCCGCGCCGGTCCAACCGCGCGATCTCGAACAGAATCGGATCGCCCATTCTCCGCCAGGCGCTCGGCCGCACCCCGACGGCGAACCGGAGTTCCGCGTCAGCCGGCACGCGGAGCGGCGGGAACTGGATCCGGGATACCGGATGCTGGAAGATGGCGCTCATCGCGCGACGGCCGATAACGACGGAGTGAATGGTTACGCGGCTTCCGGGGCCCGATTCCACGCGACATGCGGGGAGCTGATCCACCAGATGCACAACGCAACGGTCGGCGGAAACCGGTGACGCCGCCTCCTCGTACACCCTGAAAATCGCGCGCGCGTTATCCTCCACGGACAGAACGGAAGGACGGTCGACTGCCGGGTCCGCCGTCCGGGCAATCGCCGAGGGACCGTGCCGGGCCACCCGGTCCAGGCATTCCGACCAGGCGGCCGCGTCGCCCGGGGGAAGCAGTGTGCCATCCACGCCGTCGGTGACCATGTCCGGCAGCGAGCCGATGGCGGCGGCCAGCACGGGGATGCCGAGCTGCCGGGCGGACTTGACCACCAGCGGTTCGTTCTCATACCACAACGCGGGCGCGGCCAGCACATCGGTTTGTCCCAGCACATCGCCCAATTGATCCGGCGCGGAACGACCCATCAGCGTGATGCGCCGGTCCGCACCGGCCTCGCGCACCAGGTTGGCGACATAGTCGTCGCCGGAATCGAGCGAGCCGTAGATGCGGCAGGCAATGGGGGCGTCCGGGATGCGGCGCATGGCCTCCACGAGGACGTGCGCGCCCTTCCAGGGCACCAGCGCGCCGATGAAGGACAGGCGCACCGGTTCTCCGGGCAGACGCGGCACGCGCCGGATGGCGAGTCGATCCGGGACGTGGGGAATGACCTCGATGCGGTCGGCCGGAAACCCGTTATGGACGAACATCCGCTTGAGAAAGGGGGAGAGCGCGATGATGCGCCGCGCCTTCAGCAATTGCGCGCGCAGGTAGTCCGGCCGCTCGACAACGGCGGCCACATCGGCCCGGAAAGCCGACGGCGCGAGGGTTCCCATGCAGGACAGGAGTCGAAGCCGGCGAAGGAGGGCCGGCTCGGCCAGGTCCATCCACGGATGCGCGGCGAACCCGTGCGTCGCATGGACGCATTTGACGCATTGCAGGCGGCGTGCCGGCCCCGGGCAAAGGGTCTCGTCCCATCGCAGCAGGGTGTGACGCGGACAGATGAACCAGTAATCGCATAGCGTGACGATGAACGGGATGTCCAAATCG
This sequence comes from uncultured Verrucomicrobiota bacterium, assembly GCA_964425945.1. GTDB lineage: Bacteria > Verrucomicrobiota > Kiritimatiellia > SLAD01 > SLAD01 > CAYRPR01. The sequence continues at coordinate 6,790 of CAYRPR010000009.1, forward strand.
GCGCAGACCTTGAGTGCGGAGCCGGACAGCTTCATCGCATGCATGACATGAACGATATCCGGGGCGCAGGATCGAAGCAGTTCGCGGACCGTTCCGGCCGCAAAGGGATTGTCGAATTCCGCCCGGGCGGGATGTCCGGCACAGCTCAGGTTGTAATGCAGTTCGAAGATCGGGATGGCCTCGTACTCCGTTTGAACGAGGCCGAAATCCGACGGGTCCGCCGAAGGAGATTCATGGCAGGTCAGAACGGCGGCGTCATGGCCCGCCCGCCGGGCTTCGCGCGCCAGGGCAAGCGTATAGGCTTCCGTGCCGCCGATATGCCGCGGGAGGAACTGGTGCGTGAAATAGAGTATACGCATGCCTACACGATCACGAATTCCCACCGCCCCTTACAAGCGTAAACGGCGCCGAAGCGCGCCGAGGCGGCGGCATGGGGGCGGCGCATCAAAAAGGAGGGGCGAGATGGTTTTGTGACTGACCGGGCTTGATCGTACGACCGCCATCGTGTAATGGTTTGACGCAGCCTGTGTGGTTGCGGTATCCGTTTCTGGTCTTTTATGCGGGCGTAGCTTAGGGGTAAAGCTCCAGCCTTCCAAGCTGGCTACGCGGGTTCGATTCCCGCCGCCCGCTCCAATCCGTTTCACGTCCGGGCGGAATCGGCCGATAGGGCGGCGTGCTGATCCAGGGCCTGCCGGACGCGCTTGAGGAGCGCATCGCACTTGTACGGTTTGTACATCAAGCCCAGCGCGCCCTGCTCGATGAGGCGGTCACTGCGGCTCTCCTGCACAAAACCGCTCGTTAACAGAACCGGAATATCCGTACGAATGCGGCGCATGGCCTGAAACGTCGCTTCGCCATCCATGCCCGGCATGATCATGTCGAGCAAGACCAGGTCGACCCGATCGCCCAACTCGCGCACATACTGGACGGCCTCCTTGCCCGACTCCGCCGCCACCACCTGATAACCGGCGTCGCGCATGACCTCCGTCACCATCTGCCGCACAATCAACTCGTCATCCACCACGAGAATGGTTTCGTGCCCGCCGGTCGGCGTCGGCGAATCCTCCTCCGTCGCCCGGTGCCCGCCCAGATGCGACGGAATGAAGAGGCGGAATTCGGTGCCTTCGCCCGGCACGCTGTCCACGATCACATGGCCCTCGTGATTGGATACGATGCCGTACACGATGGACAAACCGAGTCCCGTGCCCTGCCCGCCCCCCTTGGTCGTATAGAAGGGTTCGAAGATATGTTCCTGCACCTCCGGCGGGATACCCACCCCGGTATCGGCCACGGTCACACAGACATATTCCCCGTCCCGGCTGCCGACCAGCGTCTTGCGCTCGCGAGGCGTCAGCACCCGATGCTCGGTGGCCAGGGTCAATGAGCCGCCTGCTTCTGACATCGCGTCCGCCGCGTTCAGACACAGGTTCATGATGACCTGGTTGAGCTGGCCCGGATCGCCCATAACCGGCGGCAGATCCCCGGACAAAGAGTACTGAATCACGATATTCTTCGCGAAGGAACGCTGGATCAGGATCAGCACGTCGCCGATCACCTGATTCATCGATACCGGTTCCTTGACGAAGTGTTTGCGCCGGGCAAAGGCCAGCAACTGGCGCGTCAGGTCCGACGCCCGCACGGCCGACTGCTCGATCAGCTTCAGGTCGCGATGAATCGTGGATTCGGAGTCCACCTTCGACAACAGGTAGGAGGAGAACCCGAGGATGCCGCTCAGGATGTTGTTGAAGTCGTGCGCGACGCCACCGGCCAGCAGGCCGACGGCCTCCATCTTCTGCGCCTGGCGCAGGTGATCGGCCAGTTCGCGATTGACCCCTTCCTGCTCCTCCGCGCGCAGACGCGCGGCGATGTGCAGGGCGGCGACCGTGACCAGTTCCACATCCACGTTGTCATACACCTGCTTCTCGACGTCGCACAGGGCCAGCGTGCCGCGCACGCGGCCGGTCGAATCGCGCAGGGGCGCGCCGATGTAGGTGCGCAGTTTGAGGCGGGTCACCATCGGATCGCTGCAATACGGTTCCGTGGAATCCAGCGTATTGTTGTACAGGGGCAGGCCGCTCTCTATAACCGTGACGCACATCGCGCCATCCCGCGGCCGGCCCTCGTCGTCCATCAGCGCATGGGACGGATCCGCCCCGGCGTGGAACATCTTGTGTTCCTTATCGTGCACATTGATGCAGACGAAGTACGGGTTGTACATGTCTTGCAGGACGTCGCACAGGCCCTTGAGATAGCCGTCGATATCGGACGGCAGCGAGCTGGCGCGGCTGAAGAAATGCTTCAACTTGGCGATCAGCAGTTGTGCGCGCTGGTGGCGGCGCTGCATGCTGCGCGCCTTCTCGCGCAACTGCAGTTCGCGCTCCTTGCGCTGATCGATGTTGCGCAGGACGGAAACCAGTCCGCGCGCGCGCCCCGCCTCGTCATGCAGGACGCTCAAACTCTGCTCGAACCAGGTCATCTGCCCCTGGACTCCGGCGAGGCGGACCTCCACCATGGAATCTACGCCGTCATCGGCGCAGCGCGCAATGCGCTCCTGCAACAGGGGCAGATCGTCGGGGTGTACGCAATCGGGCCAGCCCTTGACCCCGCTGAACAGATCCTCGGTGCGGAGTCCCGTGAACTGCTCGAAACTGATATTGGCCGACAGGATCTCCCCCTTCATGGAAAGAATCAGGACGGGATCGGACGATTCGCGGAAGAGCACGTTGAAGCGTTCTTCGGCCGCTTCCAGCGCATGCGCCAGGCCCCGATGCGTGCGCACGTCGCTGGCGATGCCGCGCACGCGCGGGGCGCCGCCGGATGCCTCGCGCACCGGCAGAAAGGTCATCCAGAAATGCCGCTCTTCTCCGCGCCCGTCGATCAGGCTGATCTCCCGGCGACGCATGGCGCGCCCGTTCATCAGGCCCGCCCATATCTCCGTCAAGATATCGCGCTGATGATCGCCGGCCAGATCGAACAACGTCCTGTCCCGCGGAATTCGCGACCCGAGTTGCAGGGCCTCGGCCAGGACTTTGCTCCCGTCCAGCAAGCGGCCCTGCTCATCCATCTCGAAGAATATCAGCGGCGAGGCCTCCATCACATCCGCATAGCGCTGCTGCCATTCGTCCGGCTCGTCCATCATCAGGAGGTACAAAGGATCTCCGGCGGACAGGTTCAGCAAGCGGCAACGGAACCGAGCGCGACCGGACCGGGATTTGCTCAGGCCGCATACATACTCGTGCCAGGACGAAGAATCCGTATCCGAGGACGCAGGATCGGGAGGAAATATCTTGTCGCAGTTCCTACGATTCAGGCCGAGTACTTCACCCACGCCCCGCCCCTGCACGCCATCCGTATCGACGCGAAGCCAGGCCGCCGCCGCCGGGTTGATAAAGCGGATGCGGCGCTCCCGATCGACCAGGAGGACGGGCGAGTCAAAAAGGCGGACTATATCCGCGAAGACATCCGCGGAAATGTTTGCCGGTTCGGTCATTTGAGCCATCTGCCCGTTCCTTCCCCCCATGGAACATCGATTCAGGCACTAATATACCAATAAAACAGCCCAAAATAAAGGCGATTTTAGCGGGAGTGACCGGTCGGTCCGCGAAGCGGACGGTGCGAAATTATTCCGGAGAGCGACCGCCACGTATACGGGGCGGGATTCTCTGCTGACTCGAGGGGATCGCGTAGATGTCGTGGGATATGTTCCGGGGAATTTCAATGGCCTGCTTGCGGCCCTGGTTGATGTCCCACGTCGCGCACAGGATTTCAAATTCGGACGGTATCACGCCGTCATTTGCGAGGTCATCGTTGTTCAAAAGATCACCCGACTCGATTTAATGTATTGTTAACTATAGCAATCCCACCAGACGAATCAAGAAGAATCGACGCATCGCCTGTTATTTTCCAGGATTACATTTGATACGCCGGGGGCACTTAAGGTGGAACGCTCTTACCCGATCAACGATTATCGGTTGGCGCGGATCCATCGCTGTACATATTCCCGGTCCGGCGCGCTCAATCGCTCGATGGGGGTTCGAAATTCGCGTCCATCCGCGCGCTGCAATGTTACGGTCGATTCATCGGCACGGATCAGACGCGCCTCGACGACCGCGCCCCGCACGTCGGTCCACGATCTCACGGTTTCTGCCGCGGCCGGCTCCGGTGCGGCCGGCGGATCCGGCGGTTCCTGCGGCACCTCGCCGGTGCGATCGATATCGAGTCGCAGGGACTGCTCGTTGAATCGGAACTGATATACGCCCGACCAGACGCCCTCGGCCTTCACGTCCCGGCCTAGTCGCGTCAACACGGGGCTGGACGGCAAGTCGGTGATCGCTTTCCCGTCCCGGCTCCCCCAATGGAAATCGGTGTGGTTTGCCACGATCCGAAATTGCGGATTCGCCACGTCGCGAAAGACGAACTGACCCTGCCAGATTCCGTTTTCCACCAGTTCAAACGACTGATCGGTCAGACTCCAGTCATTGAAATCGCCCGACAGGTTGATGGCCTTCCAAATGGAAAACAGGCGTTCGTGGACGTCAGTCCGACCGGTTGGGCGGGACGGCGGTTCGATCGCGGCGCCGGTAGCGGGACGATCCATCAGCGTGAAGATGCGCGCGCTGTAAGGCGCCAGAGTGGTTCGGGCCTTGCCGCCCGGCGGCAGGGTGAACGGCCGGGCTGTATCGGGCGAGGTCTGTCCGCCATAGGTCGTCCAGTCGGAATTCAGGCGCATGATCCACGGTCCCTGGGAGGGAAACGGAATCACGATATCCGACGGATTGCGCGTGAAGTTGATCACCACGACCGCCTGATCGGCGGGATGCTGATCGTGCCAGCGCCAGTACACGATGTGCTTGCTATCGTTGTCGAGGAGGGGCGTCCGGACGCCGGTTCCTTTCAGTCCGATACTGTGCCCCCCGCGATTGGACCGAAGGGCAATCAGATCCCGGTGCAGGTTGAGCATGCCGACATGCTTTCGCGTCTTGCTCCAGTCCAGCGGCGTGTTCTCGTGCCATGTACCGTGCTCCTGAAACTCGTTGCCCATGAAGAGCAGCGGAATGCCGGGCGCGGTGAAGGTAAGCACGGCGCCCAACCCGCACATCCGCCGGACGTAGTCGCTTCCCGGCTCGGCGGGATCAATGTCGGACGCGATCCGCTGTTGCCGGTTCAACTTCCCGGCCTCGTCGTGGTTGTCGACATAGACCACGCGCCACATGCGGCCGACGCTTCGCAAAGCGCTCGCGACCTGATGCACGTTGCGCTCCGCATCCTGCGGCGCGGAGAGCACCGGCATCACCTGATGGTGGAAATCATAGTCCCACGAAGCGTGGAAATTCCCGATGCCCAGCGAATCCTCCGCGATGCTCCACCGCCCGTGGAAGCCGTCTTTTATCTCTCTATTGATGTCCTCCAGCATCTGCGCGCCGGCCGGAATCGGATTGGCGCCGTCGTTATACGCCCGGATGTTGACCGTGGAATCCCAGCGAAACCCGTCCACCCGGTATTCCTCGAGCCACATGACGGCGTTGTCGCGGATGAAGCGCCGTACCATCGGCTCGTCGAAACGGACGCGCGGACCCCACGGCGTCATGGCGATGCCGTGGCCTTCGTAGAAGTAGATGCCGCCGTTGGACGGATTGCCGGTCCCGTCGAACTGCAACAGGTCCAGGTTGTCCGGACCGTAGTGATTGTGGACGATATCCAGGTGCACCGCGAGGCCGCGCGCATGGCAGGCTTGCACAAAGCGTTTAAGCCCGTCCGGCCCGCCGTAGGCCTGCTCCACCGCAAACAGATCGGTCGGGTTATAGCCCCAACTATGGTTCCCGGCGAATTCGTGAACCGGCAGGACGCACAGTGTATTGACGCCCAACTGGACCAGGTAATCCAGCCGCCGGATGGCGTCGTCGAACGTCGCCGGCATCCCGTCGGCGGGTTTCGGATCGTGAAACGAGCCGATATGCATTTCGTAGATGATGAGGTCCTCCAGCGCGATATGCGGGGACGCGTGCTGGTCCCATTTGAATTCCGACGGGTCGTAGAACAGGGATTTCTTTTCGTCCGTGGATACGGCCCGGCCATAGGGATCACGACGCGCAAGCCGGTCATTGACCAGGAACTGGTACGCGCCGCGCGGCCGGCTGCCGCGCAACAAGCCGGACCAGATGCCGGTGCCGGGATCCACGGTCAGTTGATCGAGCTGGCGGGCGTTCCATCCGTTGTAATCGCCGATCACGGCGACCGAACTCGCGTTCGGCGCCCAGACGCGGAACGTGGTCGCCCCGGTTTCGTAGGTGACGCCCATCGGCTCGTCCGCGCGCAAGGAAAGCGCAAGGCCCAGCGACATCACGGACAGGCCCCGGATGAATCCACGACGTGTAGCACCCAGCGTCATGATGCAAACATCATTTCCTCAAACCGACGCGAGATCAAGCCTGGTTCTACGGGCCGGCCTCCTGCGGAGGCGTCGTTTTGGTCATCAACAGCGCATATGCCGCGGCGACGAGGAACACGCCGCCAGTCCACTGCAAACCGGTCATCGCTTCGCCCAGCAGAAACATCGCGCCGACGGCCGTCAAAAACGGCAACAACTGAAACGCGCCGTCCGTGACGATCGGGCCGATGTGCTGGATCGCCTTGTAGAGCAGGACATGGCCGAGGGATATGCCGCCGATCGCGGACACCGCGATCAGAAACCCGTTCCACGCATCCACGTGCGCCGCGCGCGTCCAGTCGCCCCACAGGAACATCACCAGCAGGAGCATCGGCGCCGTGTACAGGCTGATCACGCCGAACCCTAGCCGCGCGGAATACGCGCGCAAGCGGCGTCGGACGGATACCCCGTACATCGCCCAGGACGCGGCCGTGGCGATCAGGATGGCCAGCCCGAGCGGACTCGTACTCCCTTCGCCGACACCGCCCACATACATCAGAACGATTCCCGCGAAGGTACCCGCCGCGCCGGCCCAGAATAACGGCTGGCGAAACAACCCGCGCTCCTGTTTCAGCAGGATGTACCCGAACAGCATGCTGAACAGAAAGCTCATGCGCCCGATGAAGTGCATGATGCTCGCGTCGTTGTAATACGGCGCGAGCGCCCAGAGCGCCTGCCCCACCGTATGGAAGATCGCCGGCCAGATCGCATCGACCAACAGGCGGGTGCCGCGAATGCGCGTGCGGTATTCCCGCAGGACATACGGAAGCCAGAACAGCGCGGCGAGGACATAACGAATCGCATTAACCGTCCACGCATCGAGTATCCCGGTGAAATGCTTGAGGAACAGCGGAATACTGCTCCAGATGATGATCACCGCGATCAACGCCGGGAGCGCGCGGGTGAGCGGACTTTTCGCCGAGATACTCATACGTCGCAGTGTAATGCCGGCGAGGTGCATGTGGAAGCGGCATCTTGCCGCTTGGAATGCGGCGAGACGCCGCCTCTACATCGGGACCCTATCAACGCCCGGCGTACAGCGTTTCGTAATACGACGTGTACTGCCCGCTGCGGACATGCTCCAGCCAGGTGCGATTTTCGCGATACCAGTCGATGGTCCTCTGAATCGCGGCGTCGAAGCTGAAGGCGGGCTTCCATCCCAACTCGTTCTGAATCTTCGTGGCGTCCATGGCGTAGCGGCGATCGTGGCCGGGACGATCCTTGACGAACGTGATCAGCGATTCGGGTTTGCCGAGCAGGGCCAGAATCTTCTTCACGACCTCGAGGTTGGGCACGTCATACATGCTCCCGATATTATAGACCTCGCCCGTTTTGCCCTTGCGCAGAACCCCGTCGGCGGCGCGGCAGTGATCGATCACGTAGATCCAGTCGCGCACGTGCAGGCCGTCCCCATACACCGGCAGGTTCTTATCCTCCATCGCATTGGCGATCATGAGCGGAATCAGTTTCTCGGGGAACTGGTACGGCCCGAAATTGTTCGAGCACCGGGTAATCACTGCGTCCAGCTTGTGCGAATGGCAGGCCGCCCGCACCAGAAAATCGGCTCCGGCCTTGGTCGCCGCATAGGGATTGTTGGGTTGCAGGGGCGTCTGTTCGGAGAAGCGGCCGCCCGGCCCGAGACTGCCGTACACTTCGTCGGTCGAAATCTGCACATAGCGCGGCACCTTGTGCTCGCGTGCCGCGTCCAGCAGAAGCTGGGTGCCGAGGATGTTCGCCTGAATGAATACCTGCGGACCGAAATGCAGACTGCGGTCCACATGGCTCTCGGCGGCGAAATTCAGCACCGCATCGAAGCGATACGATTCGAACACCGAGCGCACGTCGTCCGCGTTGCTGATGTCGCCCTTGAAAAAGGTATAGCGCGCATCCCCTTCGACACCGGCCAGGTTTTCGAGATTCCCGGCGTAGGTCAGCGCATCCAGATTGACGATTTCGACGTCGGGATAGGTTTCGAGCATGTACCGGACGAAATTGCTCCCGATGAATCCCGCCCCTCCGGTAACCAGTAACTTCATGCGTGTTTCGCCGCCTCCTGCATATACTCTTTCAACCCCTCTTCCCACGTCGGCATGGCCTGGCCCGTCCACTCAACATACCGGCTGTTGTCCAGCACGGAATAGGCCGGACGATCGGCCGGCCGGCCGGATTCCCGCGTTGATATCGGCTCGATCCGGGCATCCGCCTTCACGTAGCGCGCAATGGCCCGCGCAAAATCATACCAACTGCAGTGACCGGACGCCGTCACATGCACCATACCTTCCCGGTTCTTCTGCATCAACTGTATCAAGGCCCGTGCGAGATGGACCGTATAGGTCGGGGCCGAGACCTGATCGTTCACCACGCGCAGGGGCTCGTCGTCCGCCGCCAGCTTCTTCATGATGGCCTTGATGAAATTGTGTCCGTGCACGCCGAAAAGAGACTGCGTCCGCACGATCAGGTGACGGCATCCCACGCCGCGGATGAAGTTCTCCCCGGCCAGCTTGCTGGCCCCGTACGCGTTGCAGGGATTCGGCCGGTCCTGTTCGGTCATCGCCCGGCGCTTGGTCCCGTCGAATACGTAATCCGTGCTGATATGCAACAGC
>CAYRPR010000010.1:0-1196 GCA_964425945.1 uncultured Verrucomicrobiota bacterium
GAGTATCGCCGCTATAGCGAGCACCGTGAGTCCCAAGGCCGCTATATTAAGAAGTATGTCCCCCAAACTCATACGCCTTAAGTATATAGATACATAACATTCAATAAATACGGAATAGTCAATCACAATCGCCGGGTTTGTGTTCGATGTTTAAGGCTCTAGATACAGGCACGTTACGATCTGGCGCCGTCGCTCTATCCATCGGGCTCTCCGGAATTGCAGACGCATCTGACGACTTCGGACGCCTCGTCACCGAATTCAGCCACCTGAGTTACGAACGGGCCAAGGATCGGTCCGAGCGCATGAATCTGCCCCTCCCCACCCCGGCGCACGAGTTCTTCGAAGCCGCTATCGCCGGCGACTGGCCTGCCGTTTCCAACCGGTTCGACAAGCTGGTGCAGCGGGATGGATTTCATCGTCATCCTTCCGGCCGGATTCAGAACGAACTCTGGGCGCCGATTCATGAAACCATCGGGATACACGAGGTCTGGGCTTACTGGAAAAACGATTCCACCCTGCTCGCGATGTTCCACGAACCGGTGTTAGCCTCCATGCCCGAAGGCAGCATCTACTTCGGCGGCACCGATCACGGCCGGTTTGTCATCACTACGGCCAACGCCGTTCGTGATCCGCCTCCCATTTTCTGCATCACGCAAAATGCCCTCGCCGATAACACTTACATGGCGGCGCTTCGCGATCTCTACGGCGACCGCATCCGGCTTCCCTCCAACGACGACATGAATCGCGCGTTCCAGGAATATGTCAGAGATGTTCAGGAAGGCCGTATCCCCGCCGGCGCCGAAGTCTCCGTGAAGGACGGCCGCGTGACAGTGCAGGGCGTCCAGGGTGTCATGATGATCAATGGCATCCTCGCCCGCATGATCTTCGACGCCAACAGGGATCAGCATGACTTCTTCATCGAGGAAAGTTATGTCATCGACTGGATGTATCCGCACCTGGAACCGCACGGCCTGATCCTGAAACTGCATCGCGCGCCCTTCGACCGATGGACCGACGACATTACCGGGCGCGATCGCTCGTTCTGGCAAAGCTATGAGGAGAAGCTGTTCGCGCATCCCGGATTCGAGGACAACACCGAAGCGCGCAAGGCCTTCGCCAAAATGCGGGCGGCCATTGCCGGCGTCTATGAATACCGCCGCCTCTACGACGAAGCGGAGGAGGCCTATCGCCAGGCC
>CAYRPR010000010.1:1206-15046 GCA_964425945.1 uncultured Verrucomicrobiota bacterium
ACCGGAGGCCAGTTTCCGCCTCGCTCAGATGTTCGCGGCCCGCGAACAGGTTGAGGACGCTCAGCAGGTCATGAGAAATTACATCGCCCTTGATCCGCCTCATAATCGGGATCGCGCCACGGACTATCTGCGTCAACTCAAGCGCATGACGCCGGACGAGACCCGCCCGGAAACCATTCACCTGATCGATGGGCGCACGCTCGAGGCGGTGAACGTGCGCGATGACGGATCGCGCCTGCAATTCCGGGCCGGCAAATGGGACTACAATCTTCCGTCGTATTTCCGGACGGATGAGGCGCAAGCCGACGCGATGGAGGCGCGGACAATTGTCGTGGGTCCTGATTCCATCGTGGGGCCGGACGGCCCTATGGCCTCGTTTGACGATCTGGCGGAGTACCTGGCGCGCCACGCGACGCGCGACGCGCCGATTCTCGTGGAACTGGTGGATCCGGTGCATTGGGACGAGTACCGAAGACTGACCCTGGGCGAAGCCTACGGTGACACGCGCGATCGGCCCGACGTGGGCATCCAAGGCGCCTGGCCGTTCCGCCCCTATGCACCCGCGGAAGATTGACGGACCTCGCGCCTCACGAAAGCGACTACGGCACAAGGGATTCCCCGTAGTGGGCATCGGTCTTCAGGTTCAGAATCACACTTGCCCCGCCCATGATGCTTGCCAAATCTCCTTGCGCCTACGTATCATTTGAGTAGTGGGAATGGTTTGCACATGAACCTGTTGACCGAGAATCTGGATTATATTTTCTTCCTCTACGGTCTCTCCTTCATCATTCTCGGCGCGATCTGCCTCGCCCACGGCACAAGAACACTGAGCGGATTTTCCTGTTGCTGGCTCTCGGTCTTCGCATTGCTGCACGGTGTTAACGAGTGGCTCGACCTGCTCACGCTGAGCACGGGCGATACCACGCCGTTCATGGCGTTGCGCCTGATCGTGATGTCGGCATCGTTCCTCGCCCTGATGGAGTTCGGCCGCCTGCATGCGCGCCCGCCGGATCGGAACCCGCCCGGTCCATGGATCTACGTCCCGCTCCTCACGGCGGCGGCCATCGGCGTCTGGCGAGAACCTTTCATCGGCGCGTTCGTCACGGTGCGGCTGGCGCTCGGGTTTCCCGCCGGCCTGCTCGCCGCATGGTCGCTGTGGCGGATATCATATCACCACAACACACAGGTCGCCGGAAGCTGGAGGCTCGCCTCCCTGGCCATGCTGGCCTACGCGGTAGTCACCGGCCTGGTCGTGCCCCAGGCGGCGGAGCTCCCGGCCGCCTGGCTGCACGGGGAACAGTGGCTGGCGCTCACCGGCGTTCCAATCGAAGCGGCCCGGGCGCTCTGCGCCGTGCTCATTACAGCGGGCATCTGGCGCGCCTACCAGAACGCATGGAGAAAAAGCGTCGGCGGCTACATAGCCGGACTCGAGATCCGCAGTGGACGGTTATTCGTGGCCACCCTGATTCTCGTGCTGATCGTCGGCCTGGGGTTTACGGGCTGGGTCAGTCATCGCCGCGGGGAGATCATCCGGGAGGACCTGCGGTATGCGGTGCGCATGCTGGCGCAGTCCATCAACACGGAGCGCGTGCGGATGCTCAACTCGGCGGATGCCAAGAGACTGCATGAACAGATAGCCGCCATGGTCGCGATGCATCCGCTGTACCAGTATCTGTATATCGCCACGGTGCACGACGACCGGCTCGATATACAAGTCGGGGCCGGCTCCGTCTCACAGCCGGAGATGTCGCATCCGGACCCCATGCGCTCCCCCTGGCGCCTGGCCTGGGAGCAGAAAACCGATTCCTCCATCCATCGTTCGGACGCCGGAGGCGTTCATGTGTTGACCCCGCTGTTCGACCGGCAGACCGGTGATGCGATCGCGCTCTTCGGCGCCGTCATCGACGATAGCCAATGGCGGCGCGCGATCGCGCAGGCCCGGCTGATGACTATTTTCGCCACGCTGTTCCTGTCGATCATCGTCGTCTCCTCCTATGTGCTGACGCGCAAGACGGAGGAGCATCGCTGGGCGACCCTGCTGGGCCTCGCGCTGGAGGGCGGCGAACTGGTCATTTGGGACTGGAACGTGCCCAGCGGCCGCATCGTGTTCGGCGAATCCTACGCCCAGATACTGGGGTGCCCGCCGGAGAACATCGACCCGCACATCCGGGACTGGGAACAGCGGATCCATCCGGATGACCGCCCCCGCGTCATGGAGGCGCTTCAGGCTCATCTGGACGGCCGCACGCCCCGATACGAGGCGGAATACCGCTATCGCACCGATCGCGGGGATTGGATCTGGCTGTTGGACCGGGGCCGCGTCATCCTGCGATCGCGCGGCGGCCGGCCCGTGCGCTGTTCCGGCACCTTCATGGATATCACCGTGCGCAAGCAGATTGAACTCCGCGAACAGACATCCGAAGCCACCTACCGCAACCTGATCGACAGCGTCAGCGAAGCGGGCTATGTGCACGAGACGGAGGGCCGCATCCTCGACGTGAACCGGGCGGCGGAACGCATGGCCGGCTACCAGCGGGAGGAATACATCGGCCGCACCCCGGACTTCCTGTCCGCGCCCGGGCTGAACAGCGCCGAGGAGATGCGCAAACACATAGCCGGCGCGTTGAACGGGGAACTGCAATCCTTCGAGTTCTGGAATCTGAGCCGAGACGGTCGCATTACTCCACAGGAGATCACGCTGTCCCCCACCACGTACTTCGGGCAACCGGCCATCATCGCGGTGGCCCGGGATACCTCCGAGCGCAAACGCTCGGAACGCATCCGCGAGGCGATGTATCGGCTGAGCGAGGAAGCCACGGCGCAACGCTCCTTCCCGGAATTCTGCCGCGCGGCCCATCGAGCCGTATCCAACCTGCTCCCCGCCGGCAGTCTGTACGTGGCGGTGACGAATCCCGCCACCGGACAGGTCGAGTTCCCCTATTTCGCGGACGAGCGCGATGCCAAGGCCCAAACGCGGCCGCCCGCCAAAGGGCTCACCGATTACGTGTTCGCCACCGGCGAGGTCGCCCGGTGGTCCCGGCCGGGCTTCACCGAAAAATCGCGGCAGGCCGGCTACGCGCCGCTGGGCACGCTAGCCCCCGATTGGATCGGTATACCGTTGAAAAGCGAAGGCCGGACCTTCGCCATGATGGGGGTCCAGGACTACCATGATTCCACGCGCTACGATGAGACGGATGAAGCCATCCTGGCGCAGGTCGGCGGCAAGGTGGCCGACGTCTATCTCCGATTCCAGGCTACGGAGGCGCTTCGCCAGAGCGAGGAGATATACCGCCAACTATTCAACTGCATGACCAACGGCTTCTGCCTCAATGAAATGATCTGCGATGAACGGGGCCGTCTCACGGACTACCGGTTCACGGAAATCAATCCCGCGTTTGAAGCCTTGACCGAATTGAAGGCCCGCGACGTCATCGGACGAACGGCCCGCGAGATCTTCGGCGATGTCTCAACCTACTGGATCAGCAAACTGGAGGGCTTGGCCGCCGACGGCGCGCCGGTTTACTTCCAATACCAGTCCACGCGCGTGAACACGGACCATGAGGTGTACGCGTACCGGACCCGGCCCGGCCAATTCGCCATTCTATTCGCCGACATCACCGGCCGCAAGCAGGTCGAGCAGGAGCGACTCGATATGGAACGGCGACTCCAGCACGGGCAGAAACTGGAAAGTCTGGGCCTGATGGCCGGCGGTATCGCGCACGATTTCAACAACCTGCTGATGGCCATTCTCGGCAACCTGGAACTGGCGCAGGAAAACGTGTCGCCCGTTTCCGCCGCGCGGCATGATATCGAGGAGGCCATGCACGCGGCCCGGCGGGCCGCCGATCTGACCCGCCAGATGCTCGCCTACTCCGGCAAAGGCACCTTCCTCATCAAGAGCCTGGACCTGAACGAACTGGTGGCCGAGAACGCGCACATGCTCCAAGCCGCCATCCCCCGGAATGTCACATTCGATCTGCGACTCCACGAGGCCCTCCCGCCGATCAAAGCCGACCCGGGCCAGATCCAGCAGATCATCATGAATCTGATCACCAACGCCGCCGAGGCCATCGGCCAGGCCTCGGGACTCGTCACCCTCTCCACGGGCGTGGAGGAATGCGATGCGGCCTACCTGGCGGCAAGCCGGCTGGATGACAAGCCCCACCCCGGCACGTACGTATGGGTGGAAGTATCGGACACGGGATGCGGCATGGATCCGGACGTTCTGCATAGATTGTTTGATCCTTTCTTCTCGACCAAGTTCACGGGGCGGGGACTCGGCCTGGCCGCCACGCTCGGGATCGTGCGCGGGCACCGGGGCGCGATCATCGTTCAGAGCCGCGTCAACGAGGGCACCACCTTCCGCGTGTTGTTCCCGGCCGCCGCCGCGCCGGCGATCACCGAGGCCGATGCGTTCGTCGAACCGCCGCCGCGCCCCGTCGCCCCGCGGGCCAAACAAACCGGCATGATTCTGGTGGTCGAGGACGATCCCGCAATCCGGAAACTATGCATCAGCGCCGTGGAACGCGCGGGATTCACATCGCTCGCCGCCGCCGACGGGCGGGACGCCATACCGCTCTTCCGGAATCATCGCGCGCAGATCGCCGGGGTCTTGCTGGACCTCACGATGCCGGGCATGGACGGCGTAACCACGCTCAAGGAACTGCGCGTAATCGATCCCGGCATCAAGGTGATTCTTTGCAGCGGGTACAGCGAGCAGGAGGCCGTCCGGCGTTTCGCCGGCCAGACCCTCACCGGCTTCGTGCAAAAGCCGTTTGAGCTGAACAGCCTCCGCGATCTTGTGGCCCAATCGTTTGCGGACGGCAACGGCCACGGCGCCGGCACGCCCGCGTGATGTGGGAGCGGCCTCCGTGCCGCGCCTTCCAATCATTGGAAGTTTTTTCGTAGAAATTTCCAATCGTTGGAGAGTTTCTTCCGGCTCCGAGGCCCGGCGTCAAAACCGCGGCGTGGCGCCCTGCGGGATCAGCGGCTCGGCGCGATACCCGGCGGGCACGTCGAACGCCTCCGGGCCCAGATCTTTGCGGGCGATCGATTGGACCGTCATCTCGCCGGCGGGACGTCCGTTCTCGAACTGGCGGATCTGGACCGGAAACCCGTCCACCTGATCGAACTCGATGAAGGTGTCGGCGCCCATCGCGCCCGGGACGCCCTGGTGAACGGCCTCCAGCATTTTTTTCTGGAGACCGGCCATCTTCTTCAGCACCGCGAAAGCGGATTCACGGTGTCCCAGATCGCTCCATGGTGTGACCCACAGCTCGCGAACCAGCCGGCCTTCGCTGTGCACCTCGTACTTCACACAGGGGAAGCCGTTGATCTCGCGGCGTTCGGCGGTGCGGCGTAGCTCCCGCGACGGCGCCTGGGCCTTCGGGGCCATCTGCGCCGGCATCATGTTCCGCATCATCTCGCGTTGTTCGGGCGGCATGCGGGCCAGGGCCTCTTCCATCTGCCGTTGCGCCGCATGGACCTGCCCCGCGAGGGCCTCGACCGCGGCGCGGTCCATGACCTTGTACGAGCGCATTTGATCCTGCACCATCCAGATCGCGTCGCGGTCGCCCCGGTAAATGATCCGGTTGATGCCCATGGCCGCGCCCTGTTGCATCTGGACCGAGAGATGTTCGTCGCCCAGCCACATGCGCGTGGTGTCCTCCATGGTTTGACCGTCCGGCAACGTCATGCGGCTGTCCATCACGACTTCCAACTGGGCCCACGACAACCCGGCGCACAGACTCAGACACCCCGCTACGATCCATCGACTCATCATGTTTCCTCTCCCTTGGTTGTTCACCCTACGCTATCCCGGCACGTTGAACCAGTTTCTTCCGCTGTTCCCGCGCCGTATGGCGCAGTTCCTCTTCATCAATGGTGGTCAGATGTCCCTCCTCGAAGAGGATGCGGCCGTTGACAATCGTCATTTCGACATCGCTTGAGCTATTTCCGTAGACCACATTGGCCGCCGGATCATCGGACGGCAGGACGTGGAAGCTGTCCTGATTGACAAGGATCAGGTTGGCGCGCTTGCCGACCTCCAGCGTGCCCATTTCCTGGTCCCATCGCAGGGTGCGGGCGCCCATTTCCGTGGCGACGCGCACAACGGAGCGGGCCGGCAGGGCGTCGGCGCCGAGCCGGGGTTTCTGGATCAGCCCGGCTTCCCGCATCTCCATGAACGTGTCGAGCCGGTTGTTGCACGGCGCGCCGTCCGCGCCGATGGATACGGTCAGCCCCATGTCGAGATACTCCGGAACCGGCGCGACACCGGAACCGAGTTTGAGATTGGCGGAGGGGCAATGCAGGACGCGGGTGTCGTCCTCGACCATGATCGCTCGCTCGTGCGGCTCGGTATGCACACAGTGAGCGAGACAGACGTCCGGGCCGGACAGACCGACGGAGTGCAGATACTCGATATTCATCATCCCGGTCAACTCGCGCACCCGCTGGACTTCCGGGACTTGTTCGGACGCGTGCGTGTGCAGGAGCAAGCCGCGTTCGCGCGCATAGTCCGTCGCCTTGCGCAGGTTCGGTCCGGTGCAACTCAGCGCGAAGCGCGGGGCGACGCCCACCTGCAACCGGTCGTGATCCTGCCACCGGTCCACCAGGACATCGCAGTAAGCCAGCGCGTCTTCCGCATCAACCGCCAGCGGGGCGTACCCCCCGCTCTCGTCCATGAGGCAGTGGCAGATCACGCCCATCAATCCGGTCTGTTCGATGGCCTCGAAGACGGCGGAGGTATGGCGGACGGTTTCCATCGAAAGGAACGCGGTGGTTCCGCCGCGGATCAGCTCGGCGGCGGCCAGCAGGGCGGAGACGCGAATGGAGGCCTCGTCGTGCGCGGCTTCCATCGGCCAGATATAGTTGCGAAGCCAGGGCAGAAGCGGCAAATCCTCGGCCACGCCGCGGAAAATGGTCTGGCAGAGGTGGATATGGGTCTGGATCAGGCCCGGCATCGCCAACGCGCCGCCCGCGTCCACCGTCGTTTCGGCCCGCGCCTTGAACCGGCCGATCTTCGCAATCCGACCGTTCCGGATCAGGATGCTTCCGTCCTCGATAACCTCCGACGACGCCGACGGCCACACGCGGGCGTGCCGGATCAACAACTCCGAACTCATAGGCCACTACCTCCAGCGAGGCGGCATTCTCAACGAAACGCCCGCGGCTGACAAGTATCAAAGAAACGGGCGGGTCCCAATATGGGCGGGTTGAGAACCCGCCCTCCGTTGCTTCATGCGATTCGCTTGGAGACAGTCCGATATTTACTTGAGGAAACAGACGACCTGCGGTATGAACGGCCTATATGACTTTGATCCGACAACCCATTCGCACGGGCCTGTCCGCTCTCGGCCTGGCCGGTCTGCTCTACGGCCTTACGGGATGCATGACCTATACCGATCCCCGCGCCCAGCAGGCCATGTATCAACGCGAGGATGTCATGATCCTGCAGGAAGAGAACCGCCGGCTGACCGGACGGCTGGAAGGACTGGAACTCGAGATCGAACGGTTACAGCGCGAAGTGGTGAACGTGCGGAACGAACAGTCGCGCACGGTCCAATCGCAAATGCAGGCCACGGACAAGCGCGTCGCCGATCTCGAACGGCGCATTGCGGAGGTCGATCGCGCGCGGGAGAAGGATAAACAGGAAATTGTCGACCGGCTCAGCAAGACGATTCAGGACGTGATGAAAACCTCCAGCCGTCCCGCCGCGGCCACCACACGTTCCAGCACACGCGCCGGCGCCGGCTACGGGTATGAACATACCGTCGGCCCCGGACAAACCCTTTCCCAGATCGCCGCCGCGTACGGCGTAGCCACGCGCGTCATCATCGAAGCCAACAATCTGCAGGATCCGGACCGCCTTCGTGTCGGCCAGGTGCTCTTTATCCCGGAATGAAATCGGTCGCGCGGGTCGCGGAAGGAACGCTACATGTCTGAATGGTATCTCAGAAAAGTCGAGGGTCACATCTACGGCCCCGTGAATGCGGTGACGTTATGGCGCTGGGCCGCCGACGGCCGCATTGCGCCCGATGATTCCATTTCGCAGGACCAGGATGCCTGGATGACCGCCCACACTGTCGCCGATCTGGCGATGGATTGGCGGGTTCTGCTGGCCGACCAGCAGGAGTACGGGCCAGTGCACCTGCTGGCCCTGCGGGACCTGTTGCGGGAGGGCGTCGTCACCCTCGATACCCGCGTCCAACACAAGGAGAACGGCGACAATTTCTCCGTGGCCGAAGCGCTCCTCCCCGTGCTGGTGGAGCAGAACGACCGCATGCAGGAGGAGATCGACAAACTCACCGGGCGCATCGGCGAACTCCAGCACCACATCAAGGAGCAACAGCACCTGCTGATGAAGGACAACCCGCAGGCCGGAGCCGAAAGCGATCCGGTCGTCCGTGAATGGCGCGAGGTGCTCGAACACCGCGAATCCTTGCAGAAGGACATGCTGAAGTGGAAAAAACTCTACGAAGAGGAACGCGCGTCCCGTGATCACGCGCGCAACGAAGCGGAGGCGCAGAACCGTGCGCTGAAACAAAGCCTGGCCGAGATGCAGTCCGAGCGCGACAAGCTACTCTATCGCACGCGACAACTCGAAAAGCACATGCAGGAACTGCAGGCCGCCCAGGGCGCGGAGGACGGCTCCGGTCTCCCGCCCGCCACCACCGCCCTGTTCGATTCGTATCAGAAGCTGTCCGAGAATTATGACGGACTGCTCCAGCAACTCACCGAGAAATCCGAGGAACTGCGCGTGCTCCTCGACGCGCGCGAGGAAACGGAACAGCGCGCCGAACAGCGCATCCGCCAGATGGAGGACGTGCTGACGCGCGAGCGGGAGGAGGCCGACAAGGCCCGCCGCCGACTCGCCGAAATCGAGCGCACCCATCTGCAACTGGTCAAGTCGTACCGCGAATTGAACGACCAGTACATCCGTATCCGCCAAGGCCAGGAACTCCCGCATCGTTCCGAGGAAATCGACGACGAATCCACTCCGGATACCGATGCGCCCCCCAATGGCGGTCCCCGGGTCCACAAGGACTGGAAACCCCGCGTCAAATTGACCTGACGCTCCGGCAATTCAACAAGGAGGATTGTATTTTATAAGGAATAGCACTATATTCTTATCAGCATGAAGACGATAGGGATATCGGAGTTAAGCGATCAAGCGATGCAACCCGTTGATAATTCGGCTGGTTCCAGCATTCTGGACTTGATCGGAAATACCCCGCTGATCGAGCTTAAACGCATGTCGGCCTCGGTGGCGCCCGTCCGGATATTCGGTAAAGCGGAGTGGCATAACCCCGGGGGATCGGTCAAGGACCGGGCGGCCCTCAGCATGATTCAGGACGGAATCCGGTCGGGCAAACTGACGAAAGACAAGATCCTGCTCGACGCGACGTCGGGCAATACCGGCATCGCCTATGCCATGATCGGCGCCGCGCTCGGATACAAGGTCCGCCTCGCCGTGCCCCGGAACATCAGCCGCATCCGCCAGCAAATCCTGGAGTCGTATGGCGCCGATCTGGTGCTCACCAGTCCGCACTTGGGCTCCGACGGCGCGATCGAGGAGGCGGTTCGCCTCTTCGAGGAATCGCCCGACAAATACTTCTATCCGGACCAGTACAGCAACCCGGCCAACTGGCAGGCGCACTACAACGGCACGGCGTTGGAACTGATCGAGCAGACCGGGGGCGAAATCTCGCACTTCATCACCGGATTGGGCACCAGCGGCACGTTCGTCGGCACCGGACGCCGCCTCAAGGAATTCAACGAGAAGATCCAAGTCGTTTCGTTTCAACCCGATTCCCCCATGCACGGCCTGGAAGGCCTTAAACACATGCCGACTTCGCTCGTGCCGGCCATTTATGACCCGGAACTGGCGGATCAGAATGCATGGATTCGGACGGAAGACGCGTATGAGATGGTCCGGCGCCTGGCGCGCGAGGAAGGCTTGCTGGTCGGCCTTTCAGCCGGCGCGGGCATGGCCTGCGCCCTGCAGATCGCGTCCCATCTGTCGTCCGGCGTCATCGTCGTGATCTTCTGCGACAGCGGACACAAATACCTGGATATGGATTTCTGGAAACAGTAAGAGGGGCGCATGGCCATCATCCTCACATCGTCACAACGAGAGTCTATCACGCAGGAAGGCGAAACAGCCTATCCCAACGAGTGCTGTGGTTTTCTGCTCGGCGCCCTGGACGGCGACCATCGCCGCGTGCGGGAAGTGGTTCCCGTGGACAACGCCCGGGAATCGGAGGCGAAGCGCAATCGCTTTCTGATTACACCGGAAGATTTTATGAAAACCGAAAAAAGGGCTCGATCCGCCGGTCTGGATGTTATTGGATTTTTTCACTCGCATCCGGACGCCGAGGCGCGGCCGTCGGCGTTCGATACCGAACACGCCTGGCCCTGGTATTCCTATGTCATCGTGTCCGTCCGGAAGGGACAGGCGAACCACACCACGTCCTGGCGACTGCGGGACGACCGCTCGGGATTCGATGAAGAAACCGTATCCGTTGAAGATTGAGTTGAAGGAGAAGACAGTATGGCGATCAGTGTTCTAATACCCACCGCGCTCCGACAATATGCCGGAAACAAGGATACGCTCGAATTGGACGGGCGGAAAGTCGGCGATGTGCTGCAGCAACTGGCCGGTCAGTACCCCGACCTGAAGACGCACCTCTTCAGCGAGAACGGGGCGCTGCGCAGTTTCGTCAACGTGTACGTCAACGACGACGACATCCGCTACCTCAAACAGAACGACACCGAGCTGAACGATGGCGACGTGGTCACCATCGTGCCGGCCGTGGCGGGCGGCGTGGACTTGAGCAAGGAGGAGATCGAACGGTACAGCCGCCACCTGATCATCCCGGAAGTGACCCTCGAGGGCCAGAAGAAACTCAAGGCGGCCTCGGTGCTCTGCATCGGCACGGGCGGACTCGGCGCGCCGATCTCCATGTACCTGGCCGCGGCGGGCATCGGAAAGATCGGGCTCGTGGATTTCGACGTCGTGGACGTGACCAATCTTCAACGCCAGATCATACACGGCACATCGGATATCGGACGATCCAAGCTGGAATCCGCCGTGGATTCCCTGCGCGAAATTAATCCGTATCTGGAGATCGAGACCTATAACACGTTTATCAACTCCGGTAACGCCATGGAGATCATTGCGCCGTATGACGTCGTGATCGACGGCACGGACAACTTTCCGACGCGTTATCTGACCAACGACGCCTGCGTATTGCTCGGCAAGCCGAATGTGTACGGCAGTATCTTCCGTTTCGAGGGACAGGCTTCCGTGTTCTGGGCCGAAAAGGGCCCGTGCTACCGCTGTCTGTATCCCGAACCGCCCCCGCCGGGCCTCGTGCCCAGTTGCGCGGAAGGCGGCGTCCTCGGCGTGTTGCCGGGTGTCATCGGCGTGATCCAGGCCACCGAAGCCGTCAAACTGATCATCGGGAAGGGCGAACCGCTCATCGGGCGGCTCCTGCTGTACAACGCGCTGAACATGAAGTTTCGCGAGCTCAAACTGCACAAGGATCCGGACTGTCCGATCTGCGGCAAAAATCCGACCGTGACCGAGCTGATCGATTATGAACAGTTCTGCGGCATCGGCACGGAACAGGACCAGGTGATCCTCGAGCCGCACGAACTGATCCGCGTGCAGGAGCTCAACGACCTGCTCGATCGCAAGGAGCCGGTTGTCCTGCTGGACGTGCGCGAGGATTATGAATACGAGATATGCAACCTGCCGGATTCGTTGCTGATCCCGCTTCCGGAACTGGAGAAACGCGTCGGTGAACTGGATCGCGACGCGCATATCGTATCCATTTGCCGGACGGGACCGCGCAGCGCCAAGGCGACAAAGTTTCTGCGCGAAGCCGGCTTCAACAAAGTGCAGAATCTGGTCGGCGGCATCATCGCCTGGGCGGACGAAATCGATCCGAGTATGCCGAAATACTAAGCACGAAACCCGAATATCGAAATTCGAAACAAGGAGTGAACCATCATGAGCGAATATGTACATCCCGAGGTATTGGTCAGCACGGACTGGGTCGCCCAGCACGGCTCGGACAAGGGCATCCGCCTGATCGAAGTGGACGTGGACACGGTGGCCTACAAGCAGGGGCACATCCCCGGCGCGGTGGGTCTGGACTGGACCTCGCAACTGTGCGACCAGGTCCGGCGAGACGTGTTGACGAAGGACCAGTTCGAGGAGCTTTGCCGCTCGAACGGCATCGACAATGACATGACGCTGATCTTCTACGGCGACAACAACAACTGGTTCGCCGCCTATGCGCTCTGGCAATTCCGTTACTACGGTCACGACGACGCCAGGCTCAAGCTGATGAACGGCGGCCGCGCCAAATGGATCGCCGAAGGGCGCGAACTGGT
This sequence comes from uncultured Verrucomicrobiota bacterium, assembly GCA_964425945.1. Classification (GTDB taxonomy): domain Bacteria; phylum Verrucomicrobiota; class Kiritimatiellia; order SLAD01; family SLAD01; genus CAYRPR01. The sequence goes on from CAYRPR010000010.1 coordinate 13,609, forward strand.
CCAGGACATTCCGTCCCATCCGCGCACCAACTACCGGGCCAAGGAACCGGACAAGGCGGTGCGCGCGTTCAAGAGCGACATCGACCCGCATCTCGGCAAGGCCGGCATCAATCTGGTCGACGTCCGCTCGCCGGCGGAGTTCACCGGCGAAGTGATTGCGCCTCCGGGCATGAGCGAGACCGCCCAGCGCGGTGGCCATATCCCGGGCGCGAAGAGTATCCCGTGGGCGCAAACCGTCAAGGACGACGGCACCTTCAAATCCTTTGACGAGCTCAAGCAGTTGTATGAGAGCAAGGGGGTGAACCTCGGCAAGGACACCATTGCCTACTGCCGCATCGGCGAACGCTCGTCGCATTCGTGGTTCGTGCTCAAATACCTGCTGGGCGTGAAGAACGTCAGCAACTACGACGGCAGTTGGACCGAATGGGGCAACCTCGTCGGCGCGCCGATCGAGAAGGGTTGAGCATGCCCCGGTTTGTCTCCGTTCATGTAACCTCCTGCATGACGCGGCAGGACGTCGACCGTCTGGTACGCCGTTTCTTTCAGGATACCAGCGGCGATGTGCGCTGTCTGCGTGTGCAGTGCGATACGGTCGCCGGCCGCATGGTCTGCGAATGGGAAGGCCCGGATTCCGACACGATCAAGAACTGGCTGGTGGCGAAGAATGTCCGGTTCCGCGGGACCGAAGAGTGGCTGATGCGCGTGCAGATGGAATCGACGGATGGCACGCTGACCACGCCCTGAAGTCTTGATCTCGCACGCCTACGGAGCGACAATCACTCCTTTGGCGATCGTCGGGACACGGCGAGACGTGCGCGCCGAATGACGACATCCAGCGGGATGTCCAACGCATCAGCGATCCGAAGCAATGTTTCCAAGCTTGGGTTCCTCTGTTCCTGCTCCACGAATGCGACCATCTGACGGGACAATCCCGCCAGTTCGGCCAACCTGTTCAGGGACAAGCCGCGCTTGATGCGTTCTTCGCGCAAAATGCGGGCCACTTCTGCGATAACACAACTCCGTATCTTGTAGGATACCACACACAATCAATAGCTGAAAACGGTGTTGACCAGATATGCAATAATAGTTACCCCAGAGAAGATTGCGCAGAGGGGCGGGGCGGAGAGGAGAAATATGAGCAGACGCATCCTGTCGGCGTTACGCAGTTCTCAATCGATAGCCCTGGTCTTTCTCCTGCTGTTTGGCGTTTGCTGTTGGAATCTTGGGAAAGGATTCCAAAACGGCTGTGCCCGCCATAGACCTCGACGCCTACTACGCCATGAAGGAGGCGGAAGTATCCGATCTTTATGACTTGGAGGAATATTTCTCCGATCAGCAAAACGAGTTTTATCCGATCGTCCCACCTGCTGCCGACTTCATCCTGCGACAACCTGGCATGCCGGACGTCCTGCCTTTCGACTCAACCCAGTTTCCGGAT
>CAYRPR010000011.1:0-4811 GCA_964425945.1 uncultured Verrucomicrobiota bacterium
TCTGCTCTTCCGGGGTGGATTCAGCCCATTCCATGTCCGTGGCGACCACAATCGACGAACCGGATGCCGGTTCGTCGATGCGATACACGGTCGAGCCGCCCGGATGATGCGACGGGCACCAGCGCACCTCGAGATCGCCGTGGCGCAAGGGGCTTGCGCACACATCCGGCAGGACGTCGAAGCGGATATCCGCCTTCAGGGTATCGAGCGGAATCGGCCAGTACGGCGGCGCCATGAAGTCGTTGAGCGCTTGCTCGGCGGTCCGCCCATCCAGTTTACGCGCCGCAATACGGATGTGCCAGGCCGGGTCGTACGCCGGCGTAAAGGTCGGCAGGCCGGCGATGTGGTCGAGATGGAAATGCGTGAACAGGAGAAGCAGCGGCGTGTTGTCCTTATCCTTCAGACAGGACTGCAGATTCCGTATGCCGGTGCCGGCATCGATCACGACGAGCGAGCCGTCCCGGCCGCCGATGAAGAACGACGTCGTATCGCCACCGTAGAGCACGGTGGATACATCCGCGATGGGGCTCGTGCCCCGACAGCCTCCGATGATGAGTCGCATTGTGGTCAGTGTTCAGTGGTCAGTGTTCAGTGTTCAGGCGATCGCATATCTTCCCGAACACTGAACACCGAACACTTTCTTCAACCTATTTCTCCGTCAAATTCCAGATCCCGTCCCATTCCTGCGACGGATCCTCCACCAGCGATCGGCACCGCTCGGCGTACCGGGCGGATACCGGATCATCCGGCCATTTCTCGAATAATTGCAGAGCTTCCTGCCATTGTCGATTATAGCTGTGCTGCAAGGCCATTTCGTATTCGGCCACCCAGTCCTCCTGCTCCTCCGCCTGCCCGCGGACTTCAAATACGCGAACGGGCGTCTTCCGGCCCACGACGCGAATCTGGCCGATTTCCCGCCCGAAGAGGGCATTCCGCGCGCCTTTCCACGTTTCCTCGGCCACCATCGTATACGTGTGGAATGGCTTGTTCGCGCCTTCCAGCCGGGCCGCCAGATTGGCCGCATCGCCGAGCACGGTGTAATCAAACCGCTCGCGCGAGCCCATATTCCCGACCACGACATCACCGGTATTGATGCCGATCCGCATCCGCAGTTCCACGCCCGAACGTTCCATGAATTCCGCGCGCCGCTCGTCGAGCTTGCGCTGGCAACGCAACGCCGTGCGGCACGCGCGCAGGGCGTGATCCGGCACATGCAAAGGCGCGTTCCAGAACGCGATGATGGCATCACCCTCGTATTTATCGAGCGTGCCGCCTTCCTCGAGAATAATATCCGTCATGTCGGTCAGGTAATCGTTCAAGAGGCGCGTCAGATCCTGCGGCTCCATCTTTTCGGAGATCGACGAGAATCCCTGCAGGTCGGAAAAGAAAATACTCAATGTGCGCCGCTCGCCGCCCAACTGCAACTGCGACGGATCATCGAGGATCTGCTCGATAACCGCCGGGCTCAGATAATGTTTGAAGGCGGACTTGATGAACGCCTTCTGGCGGCCTTCCGTGGCGTAGTTGACGACGACCGCCGATATCACGGCGAGTGCGACGGCGATTTCCGGCGCGATGATCGGCCACCAGATGCCCGCCAGATAGTATCCATAACCGAGCGCCCAGGGCACGGGCAGCAGCACGAGACACACCACCACGCTGTGCCAGGCCTTCTTCGTCAGGCGCACGCCTATGCCGCCGGCCAGCGAAAGCAGGACCGTCGCCAGAATCACATACGCGGGCGCGGCATCGCTCATGAATTCGTTGGCCAGCAGGTTGTCGAGGATCGTCGCGTGGATTTCGACGCCCGGCGTGATCGGGCTGATCGGCGTGGGCCGCAGATCGAACAGGCCCGGCGCGCTGAACCCGAAGAACACGTAGGCATCCTTCAAGGCATCCGGCGAGACCGTCGGTCGCCCCCCCTCCTGAAGCCGGACCTCGGACTGGATGATCTGCGCGGCGGTAAATTTCTCGTACGCGCCCGACTCGCGATATCGCAACACGGTGCGGCCGTGACGGTCGAGGTGCAGCTTGCTGTTTCCGATATACAGCCAGTTGCCGTCGATATGCATCCGGGGCAGAGCGCCGGTCCCCAGCGGATCGCGCGCGGCGACATACGCCGCCATGCCCAGCGACGGCACAATGACGCCGTCGAAGACCCGGAACACGTTCATGCGGCGCACAATGCTGTCCTGGTCGGGCGATCCTTTGACATCCGCCAGGATCCGGCTGGGTTCCGCAACTTCGCGGATCGGGAAGGCCGCGCGCGGCATGATCACCTCGTTCGTATCCACACGCACAAGCCATTCATCGAAACCCTCGATGCGCAGGTCCTGCCGCGGCACATAGCCGGGCCATTGCGTGAAGGCGCCCGTTTCATCGCCGAGCATCACGGCCAGAGCGAACGGCGGGCCGCCGGCGATGGCTTGTCCGAATGATTCATCGTCCGCCACGCCCCAAATGGAGTCTTCGGTAAAGAGCACGTCGAAGGCGATTGCCTTGGCGCCGCCTCTTTGACAGAAACTGATCAGTGCCTGGTACACCTCACGCGGCCAAGGCCAAGGCATCTTATTTACGGTGTGGCCCCAGTCCAGGCTCGATTGATCGAGCAGGATGACCTTGATCTGGTCGGTGGCCGGACCGGGAGCCGCCCAATACCGCGCGCGCCAGTTCCACGTGGTATTTTCCCAGTCGTCAAAATAGCCGGCCAACCAGACGAGTATGGCTACGCAGGCCGAAAGCCCGCCGATCAGAATGCCCTGGATGATTTTCTTAGGCATGGCTGATGGTTAATGGTTGATGGCCCTCATATCCCATCAACCATTCTTCTTTAGACTCCGCTCAGCGCCTTCTCGAATCGTTTCTGGCGGGTCGCGGGCGCCGGCGTCACGGAGGTCGCGCCGATCAACCGGCGGATATCCTTGATACGATCATTCGGGTCCGGATGCGTCTTGGCGAAATCCAGGCCGCCGGGCTTCAACTGTTTCGCCATTTCGTCGAGTACGCGCACCAGCGAGTTCGGATCGTAGCCGACGCGCTTCAGGATCGTCACGCAGGCTACGTCCGCTTCGCGTTCCAGTCGTCGCGAATAGCCGCTGTTCATCATCGTGGTCGAGATATCCTCGATCGATCCGTCGAAGGCATTCACGAGATCGCGCAGTTCACTGCCGCCGAGCTGGCGCGCGCTTTCGATGGCGAGGATCGCGAAGGCGGAGCTCAACCGGCCGGACTTGATCGCGCGCAGTCCGTGCGCGTGCTGGACATGGCCGATCTCGTGCGCCAGCACCGCCGCGACATCGTCCTCGGTCCTGCAAAGCCGCAACATGCCGCGCGAGATGAAGATCAGGCCGCCCGGCGCGGCAAACGCGTTGATTTCATCCGAGTCAATGATCAGGAAGCGGTATCCGCCAAACGTCTCGGGTTTGTCGGACGCCAACGCCAGCGCCTGGCCGAGCGTATTGATGTATTCGTTGGCGCGCTTTTCGTCGTACGGCTCGTACTTCGCCAGCACCGTCGCGCCGACCGCGCGGCCGATGTAGTATTCCTGTTCGGGCGTGATGTCCTCGAACGTGCGGCCCACGGCCGTCGAGGTGCGAACGATGGACTCGGCCTGATCCTCGGAGATCGTGCCGGTGGCCACGCCGATGGCCGTACCGACTTCGGATACCGTCTGGCAGCCGGCAAACGCGGCCAGCATCAGGATGGACAGGAGGCGCAGGATTCTCATCGGGCACCTCCCACCGGCGCCACGCCGCCTTCGCGCAGGAAGTCCGTGATCTTCTTCAAGGACACTTCCATGGTTTCCATGCGATCGATCCAGGCGAAATCAATGTCTGTGTTCTGTTTCCGGTACTCGGCCTCGACCTCGGCGCTGAACCCCTTGCCGGCCATCGCGATCTCCTCGGTGGTCGCCGCGCCGCCCACATCGGTATCCCCGGCCGCCAGCACGATCTTCTGCTTGGTCAGCGCCGATTCGTGCATCCAGCCGGACGCCTTGCCGCTTTCGATGCGTTGCCACGCGCCCTGGGTTTCGACTATTTGCACCCGGTCCCCGTAGTCCAGCGTGCCGACGATCTGCCCGAGGAACGACGGCGTCGCCCGGACCTGACCGTTTCGCACCTGTACGCTCATCTCCCGCGGTTTGGCCGCCCCGGTCAGGGTCGCCAGCCCGCAGAGGAGCATGCCGATAATCATCCACCTCATTGTATGCATGTTCATTACCTCCATTCGAAACCCATTACAGATAATTCCACCCACCCCTATCCCCTCCAAGGAGGGGAACTCATTGTCCTTCTCCCCTCCTCCGGAGGGGCCGGGGGTGGGTACGTATCAACCACTCATACTCATTTAGACGCCGTACCCGCCGAATCCTTCAACGATTTCTCAATCTCGTCGAAAAGCAGGACGATACGCCGTTCCAGTTGGGGGTCATCCGCCTGACCGGCGGCGTCCATTGCCTTTTCGAGAATCTTCATGGAAAGCGACGGATCATCCAGCGCAAACAGCGTGCGGCTGGCTCGGAAATACCGGTCGCCGGCGAACGCGTAGGCTTCGGCCTCGCGGTACGCGTCGCCCGATCGGATGAAGGCGTAGGCCATGTCATGATACCGCATCGCCTCGCGATACAACTCGGCCTCGTTGTCGAACGCTGTGGCCGCCGCCAACGGATGTACATCGGCCAGACGGATCCTGCCGATGATCTCCTCCAGGCGCGCGCGCAGAACCGCGGGCAGACCCGTCGCGCGCAGTTCGCGGATCGCGCGCGCTTCATCGCGAGCGGCTTCGACGTCGTCCCGATCGAGCGCGAGCAA
>CAYRPR010000011.1:4821-14742 GCA_964425945.1 uncultured Verrucomicrobiota bacterium
TGCGCGCAACGCGTGGATATGCACCCGCAGGACCGTGTCCCCATCGCGCGATTTCGCGGTCAGCGCGCTCGCCGTCAGCTCCTCCGCCTCGTCCGGCCGCCCCTGCAACCGCGCGGCTTCGGCCGCGAGCAACCAGACATCCGCCACCGGTTCGCCCGCCGCAGCCAGTTCGTCGCGCGCTTCGGCCAGGAAATAGCGCGCCTCCTCATATTCGCCGAGCGCGAGCAGGCAGATCGCCAGGTTATAGGCCCGTTCGCCGATTTCAGCCGGATCGTCCATCGCCCGGGCGCGCACCAACGCGTCCTCGTACAGATCGGCGGCCCGCGCGATATCGCCCCGCTCAAACGCGGCCCGCGCCATCGTGGTGGCCTTGAGGAGCACCGGATCGGGCGGAGGCGGCGCCTTCGATCTGGGCGACGCGCAACCGGCAAAGGCGATCACCATCACGGAACACACAATCGCGACAGACCCGCCCCACCCTGCGGGTACCCCTCCAGGGAGGGGAGCCCCATAACAGCCCGGTGCCCCGCTTTTGCGGGGCGGGGTAAGTGAAACGCGCTTCATCATTCCGGCCTCCCCGCGCCAATGACGACGGAGGGCGCTATTCGCGGTGTCGCGGTTTGTTCATCCTTCGGGTCCATATAGCGCCGCAACAACCAATGCCGTTGAAGTCCGGCCAGTAACGCCTCGGTTTCCGCCAGTGTCGCCTGCGTCTGATACACCAGCCCGGGCACGTCGCGCACCTCGTCGCTCAATACACCCGCCATGTCGGGCAGTGTGCTCGTCGCCTGTTCCACGTGCTCCATGATCCGGCCGACATCCTCGAGCAATTCATTGACGCGCCGCACCATCGCGTCCAGCTCGTCGGCCATCGCGGGATCGCGCAGTAATTTGCCGGCGGGTCCCTCACCCTGCTCCAGCCCGCGCGCAATCTCCTCAAGATGATTCAGCAGTTGCTGGACGGGCTGGTCGGGCGCGCGGATCTCGGCGGCCAGTTCGGTATACTCGATCAACAGCAGGTGCAATTGCTCCAGGGCGGGCAGCGTGGCCGCGCGCACCTCATCGACCACCTGCTGGATCATCTCCGTCAACTCCGCGTCCTTGTCGATCGCGATATATGGATGATCCTCGGGCAACGGCTCGCCGACGCCGCGGGTGATCTCGAGATACGCGTCGCCCGCGACGCCGAACGCGCGCTTGACCCGCGCCACCGAATCGTCGCGCACGTAGGTATAGAAACGGCCGCGTATCCGGAACAGGCCCTCCAGCATGCCGTCATCGCGCGGGACGATGTCGTGGACAACACCGGCGGGCGCATCCTGAATGCGGACTTCGGAACCGGGTCGCAGACCCAGCGACCCTTCCTCGGGAAAGATCGCGCGCACTTCATAAATCGGTTCAAACCATCCCTGGGCGCGGCCGGCGATGACAATGCCGGCGATCAGCACGACGACCACCAGCAACACAAACATACCGACGATTTCGTTCACGTACCTGAACTTGAAAGGTTTCTTCATACGTCCCGCTTCAGTCCGGCTTCAGCCGGTCATCATCCACCCGATATTTGATCTTGGCATGTATCGCGGGATTGTTCAAGACGCGCGGATCGGACGTGACCCACAGCACCCCCGCACCCCGTTCCGCGGCGCTGGCGACCGATTCCACCCACGCGTTGCACGCCTCGTCGTCCACGTCGCCGGTTGACCGTTCCAGCAACAGCAGGACCGGCTGGCCCATCAAGGCCCGAATCCACTGCGATACGGCCAGGTCGCGTCGGCTCGCCCAGGCGGGGCGTACGGCCGGCAAACTGTCCAGACCGAATCGACGCGCGTGGCCCAGGGCCTCTTCGCGGATTTCGTCCAACGGGCGCGTCGTATGATGCCGCTGGGCGAGCGTGATGTTCTCGTCGAGGTCCAGATTGCTCACAAACGGATGCTCGTCCCATACATGTCCGATGCGGCTTCGCGCCGCGGAACAGGCGTCCGACGACAGATCCCGCCAGTCCTTCCCCTCAAACAGGACGCGCCCCGCCGAAGGCTCCAACACCCCGCACGCCGCATCCGCCAGCGGGGGACATGGCCCCTCTTCCGCGGCGTGGACCAGCACGATATCGCCCGGCCCCATGCGGAAATCGATGCCGCGCAACCGGCGATCGTCCGATTCCGTCGGCCCCAGCTCGACTTGGTCGAAGGTCAGGATGGAGATGGGTTCACTCATTATCATACGTAGGTCAACAGAGACACGATCGCCGAAACCAGGAACAGCGCGCCGACCGAACGCACGAGACTGCGCGTCGTCGCCTGCGGGACTTCCGTCACCGCCCCCTGCACGCTCATCCCTTCCGCACAACAGATTGCGCCGGTCAACAGGCCGGGAATGATCGTCTTGGCGAGCAGGTTGAACACATCCGCCGGCGTGACGGCCCGCATGACGCTGTCGAGGAAGAGCGAGGGCGAACCCGTATGGCCGCCCATCAACACGCCGGCCAGAAAGCCGCTAGCCATCGACACGACGATGAACACGATCGTGAGACAGAACACGGAAAGCATCATGCCCAATACGCGCGGCAGGACCAGGTACGTGAAGGGGTCCATCCCCATTGAATCGAGCCGCTGGATCTCGCCGTGTACTTTCATGTTGCCGAGTTCGGTCGATATGGCCGATCCGCTGCGCCCGATCACGACGAAATTGGTAAGCAAGGGGCCCAGTTCGCGGATGATCACCGCGACGAGGATGGGACCCAGCATTTCGCTCTGGCCGAGCCGCGTCAGCAGGAGTTGGGTCTGGACCACGATGGAGAGCCCGACGAGGAACGCGATCATGGCCATGAACCGTATCGCCTCCACGCCGGTGAACAGGAGCTGGCGGGCCAGCACGTTCCGGACGGTCCGGGGCCAGTTCCGCGGCTGTAGAGCCGCAAAGACCACGCCGGCGACGATGCCCGCCAGATAGGCGACCGATCGCACCTGTTCAACGGCCCACCGGCCTGTTCTCGTGACAATACGCATAGGCTTGACCCGCCCCAGCTTGCACGATCGGCGGGATTTTTCCAAGTCCGACCTGACGGACATCAGTCATTCAGGTAGAGATGCATGGCGTCGTCCAGGTTCCGGATCGTCGCGGACGGGAGTAGACCCAGTGTGCCGATGATACGCGCCTTGCTGATCTGCCGGATACCGGGCAAAACGGCGTAGCTTTCGCGTCGACCTACTCTGCCGATATGAATACGCAACGGCCATATCTCGGGAGGTTGAGTCGAGAGGGGCAGTACGACAACGGAATCGAGAATGACGTTCTGAGCGGAATTGGACACCACGACGGCGGGACGACGTTTCCCCATTTCCGGCGGCGCGGCATCGCGCAGATCAACCCAGCAGAGGGTCCCCCGTTTCACGACGCCCGGCCTTTGGGCGGCTGTGCCAGGTCTGCCCGATCCCATTCCGCCAGCCATTGCGCTTCCTGCCGGTTTTCCTTCAGGAAGGCGGCATACTGGGCGGCGCCTTCGGCCACCCGATTGGCACGGACATCCTTCTCCAGCACGTCCCGCACGTAGGCGGTCAGGCTTTTATCGCCGGGTTTGATGGCTTCCAAATCCCTCAGCAAACGGCCTTCGAGTTTGATGGTAGTAGCTTTCATGCCAATTATCATACTACTTTAGTATGAACATGGCAAGGTGGATGATTTCTGATATAAAGGGCTGGACAGAAGCCCGCGACTGTCGTATGAATCTGCGCTTTCATCGTTGAATTTTCACCAGATTCAGCCTGTACGGACCCATTATGCCAAAGCAAAAAACGAGAAAATCCGTCGCCAAGCGGTTTAAAAAGACCGCCGGCGGCAAGATCAAACGGGAAGCCACCGGGCGCGGCCACTTGTTCACCAACAAGTCCGCGAAACAGAAGCGCCGCCTGCGCGCCGGGGGTCTGGTATCGAAAGCCGATTACAAACGCATTATCGATCACCTGCCCAAGTAGGCCGGTGACGGGGAGAGAGCACCTATGTCAAGAGCCACCAACGCACCGGCATCACGGCGCCGAAGAAAACGTCGCCTGGACCTGGCCAAAGGGTTTTACGGCGCGCGGTCCAAGTTGTTCCGCATGGCGACCGAATCGGTCGACCGCGCGATGTCGATGGCCTATGTCCATCGCAAGCAGAAGAAGCGCGATTATCGCGGTCTCTGGATCACGCGCCTGAACGCCGCCTGTCGCGCGAACGGCATCACCTACAGCCGCTTCATCGAAGGCACGAAGAAATCCGGCGTCACGCTGAACCGCAAGATGCTTTCCGAGATCGCCATTCACGATCCGGATGGATTCCTGAAGATCGTCGAACAGGCCAAAGCCAGCCTGTCCTGATTCAAAGCCACAACGTCATAAAAGAACGCCCCGCATCTGCGGGGCGTTTTTTTGTGTACACGCGCGAGTTCGTCACATGCGGCCGGGGCTCCGCCCCCGCGGAGGGGTGGCCTGCAACGCGGGTTGAATCCCCGCCACAATTTCTCCGCCTCTCCCGGGTTCGTGATAGATCACGGCACATTCACACCCATACGATAGTAGACCCCGACGGGAGGCTCGTTGGTGTCCGCCATCGAATCCGCGCCGCCGACTCCGTAACGCGGGCCCGTTTCGGGCACGTCGGACCAATCGCCATCCAGCAGGTCAAGGAGCGCGTGCAGTGAGTAGACCCGTGACGTGGAGGAGTTGAAGTGTATCACGATGCCTTCCGAGCCCGTTATGCCGACGCATCGGAAAATGTCATTCGCATCGGTAGGATCCGTATCGGCAATGTACTCGTCACGGAGCGTCATGCCTTTGCCCATTTCATCCCGGGCATCAAGATCGCTCCAGTCCTCTCCCTCGCCCGGCGACAGGCCGTGCCGGGCATACCAATCGACCGGCACGCCCCCCTGGCTGACGAAAAGCGCGGTGACCAGCATGCTGGTGCTGATACCGACATCGGTACGCGCATTGTTTGTCACGCCATCGCTCCATTGATGGAACGAGGCGCCCGCATCGGCCACGGCGCCTACGGGCGCTCCATCACCGCCCTGCGCGACGACTTGGGGCGTCAGTCCAGTGATCACTCCACCCGCGCCTGCGTGGTAAATCAAATTGTACTCGCCGGGATTCAGGAGACGGGGATATCCGTTGTTCTCCATCGTCGCGTCATCTGTCCACACGTGGAGAAAGTCCCAGCCGATATAGGTGGTGTTCGTATCGCGCGGCCACGTCATCTCGGCCGTCGAGCGGCCCAACCCGCCCGCACTGGCGTCCTGATCCGATGCCTCCATATCCCAGTAACAATTCAGCACATCATCTTCCGTCGACCCGCTCTGCAAAAATCCCCCGCCCCCTCCTCCGTCATGGGTAACGATCCCCGCACTGTACGAGTTGATTATTTGTCCGAGCCCTGAGAGCGATCCGGCAAACCCGCCCACATAGGGACCTTGCCAACTGTGAACGGATGCCAGGCTGAAACAATTGCTGATGGTGGATGTCACCACTTCCGCCGCAAATCCACCTGCACCAAACTCCGCTTCGACCGCGCCCGCCGAGGAGGACAGACGAATGGCGCTGTTCTCGCATAGGCCTACAACTCCGCCGACACGGTTCATCCCCGACACCACGCCGTTCATATGCGCACGCGCCAGCGCGCTGTTGTGTAAGTGTCCGATGACGCCCCCCACTTGCATCCCCGTTGCGTGGACCACACCGGACACTCGGACTTCGTCAACCTGACTGTCTTGCGCATACCCGACCAAACCGCCGCTGTTTTCTCCGCCATAGACATGCACATTATCAAGAGCGACATTCCGGATCGCTGCCCCGTGCGCATAGCGAAACATGGCTGTGTGACTGGACCAGACGATCTGGCCGTTCACATGCAAATTGCTAATCGTGTAACCCGCTCCATCAAATACACCGCCGAAAGTACCCAGCGGCACGCCGACCGGCTCCCAGCCCCGCCCGTCATTCCATAACAGCGTTGAGGACATGTCGATGTCGTTGTCCAGTCGGTAATGGGCCGACAGGTTGTTTCGCACGGCATTCAACTCATGGGCATTGGTGATGATATACGGATCCCACTCATCGCCGGATCCGGCGGGCAGGACCACCTGCGGATGGGTGGCATAGCCGCTCATATCACGGAAGACCGGATAGTCATTATCCTCGTCGATCATCCATAGCGACACGAAGTTGTAGTGCTTGTAGGTCGCCCGCTGTTTCATCTCCCCCGTCGTTTTACCCGTGCCGCCCGCGCTCACAGCGCGGCCGGACGTATCCAGATCCCAATAACAGTCCCGGCTGGCGGTCAATTCCCCGTCGCCCTGGAATCCGCCGACGCCCTGATCCTCGCCGAACGTGACCGCACCCGAACTGAAACAGCGGTATATCACCACCGCGCCGCTGGCGCCGGCAGATCCCGCAAATCCCCCCACGGCGCCACCATTCGCATGCACCGACGCATGACTGTAACAGTCGCTAATCACCCCACCCTCTGCAGCCCCAATGAGGCCCCCGACCGTGTTCAGTCCTTCCACCGCGCCGCGCGAAGAAGAGTAGAAAATCCGGCCCAGATTGCTTCGCCCGGCCACTCCCCCCACTTCCACAACGTCCTCCCCGGTTACTTCCCCAAGCATATGAACGCGCAGGAGAATACTGTCGTTCAGATATCCGATGACGCCTCCCGTAGGCCCAGAGCGCGATACGATCTCGCCGGTCACCTGTACATTGTCCACGCGGCTGCTGGAGGACAGATACCCCGCCAACGCCCCGCATTGTGATCCTCCTGATATGTGAACGGAGTCCAACTTCAGGTTGCGAATCAGCGCGCCGTCGACCCACCCGAATAACCCGTATCCCGTGCCGAATATGGTCAGATTACTTAGGGTGTGCCCGTTTCCGTTCAAGGATCCCGTGAACGACGGCCCCGGACCGCCAACGGGCTCCCAGCCCAATCCCGCGTTCCATATCACGGTGGCCGACAGGTCGATATCATTGCCCAGGCGGTAATGGGCCGCTACATTCTGCCGCATGGCATTCAACTCATCAGCGGTCGTGATGATGTAAGGATCCTGCGGATCGCCGGAGCCATCCAGTTCGTGAAACCCCACCTCCTTCGGATGACTGTGGCCACTGAAATCCTGGAATTCCGGGTAATCGTTATCCTCGTCGATCATCCATAGCGACACGAAGTTGTAGTGCTTGTAGGTCGCCTGCTGCTTCATTTCCTCCGTCGTTTTACCCGTGCCGCCCGCGCTCACAGCGCGGCCGGACGTATCCAGATCCCAATAACAGTCCCGGCTGGCGGTCAATTCCCCGTCGCCCTGGAATCCGCCGACGCCCTGATCCTCGCCGAACGTGACCGCACCCGAACTGAAACACCGGTATATCACGGCCGCGCCGCCGGCGCCGGCAGATCCCGCAAATCCTCCCACGCCGCCACCATTCGCATGCACTGACGCATGACTGTAACTGTTGTGAATCAGCGGCATGCCCGTCGTCGAACCCAGGAACCCTCCGACCGTGTGATCGCCTTCCACCGCGCCGCGCGAAGCTGAAAGCGCAATGACGCCATTCTCGCTGCTACCCACGACACCTCCAACGACGCCCTGCGCCTGCACGGTACCGTTCATATGAACGCGTAACATGGTGCTGTTTTCCAGCGAGCCCACCACGCCGCCCACGTTTATACCGTCAGATGTGATCGCGCCCGAAACCCGGATGTCATCAATGCGGCTTTCCTCGGCTTTCCCCACCAAACCGCCGCAATCCGCACTGCACGCCAAATCGATCGCCTCCAACCGCAGATGCCGGATCTCCGCCCCACTGATATGCGAGAAAAGTCCCTGCGGAACGGGATCGGACTGGCTCAATGTCAAATTGCTGATTGTGTGGCCGCCCCCGTCGAAGACACCCCGGAAAGGTTGTGAATTGGTCCCGATGGATTGCCAGCCATCCCCCTCGCTCCAATGTGGATCGCCCAGGTCGATGTCCTGAATCACGAGGAAGTGTTTTCCGGTATGCGCCAAGCCGGTATATTGCGCCACCCGGCTCAACTGCATGGCATTGCCGATCTGCCATGGATCGCCGGCTGTGCCCGCGCCGGATGCGAATTCCAGAACGGCGGTCACCGGGTCGCCCTCATTGTCCGCTGTGTCGCGAACCGTGACCTCAAACGCGTACCACATGTTGTCGTCACCCGGAACCAGCGTATACTGGATATTGGTGGCGCCCGGAATTTCATCATAGGGACCGAGCGCGTTGTCCGCCCTCAGCCATCGATACGTGGTGCCTGATTCGGGATCCGAACCGCTATACGTGTAATGACCCGTAAGCGTCTCGCCCACGCTGTCGATTCCCGTTACATAAACACTCGAGGCGGACAGGGCGTGAACGGAAACGGCAAGGGATAGATACGGAACGAGCATCAGCGCTAAACGCCATCCGCGTGGCGCCGGCGACCAGCCTGAAATCTGGTCAGCTGTTTGCGTGGGCGTCATACATACGCTCGCTGTTTGGCCAGTATGGCAAAGGTATCTGGCCTCCTATAGCAGAAATTTAGGCTCGAAATCCTCTGTTCGTCAAGGAAAGGTCGCCCGGGAAATCAGAAGAATACCGCCCGATTTTCCAAGCAATCCACGGATTTTCTCGCAAATCGGGGCGGAGGCAAGCATCGAGAAACGGACGATATCGATCCCTGCGGCCGGGGTCTCCGCCGCCGTCATCCCGCCGGAGTGATGGATTCCCCCGTACCGCAGCGCTCTTTCCAACGCTCGGGAATGGTGTATGCTAATCCGACAGGAAGGAGGGAGCAGAATGAAGAGGACAGTATGGATAGCGGCTGTGGTGGCGTTGGTCTTGTCGGCCCCAATCGCGATGGCGAACGGCATCGGCGTGTTCGGCTCGTACTGGAACCCGAAGGACCTCGACAGCGAATGGGGCTACGGGGCGAAACTGAAGATTGCGCTGGGGCGTGACGCCTTCCTGGATATCCGCGGCGGTCGGTTTGAGTTCGAGGCGCAACAGGGCGGAACCACGGCCACGCTGGAAGTCATCCCGCTCGAGGCGGTGTGGATTTTCCACCTGCAGTATTGGGGCCCGCTCTATCCCTACATCGGCGGGGGTGGCGGCTACTACCTGATGGACGCCGAATACAAGGGACCGGGCGCGGAAGATCGGCCGGGCGTAAGCGATGAATTCGGCTGGTTTGCCGTTGCGGGCGGCGAACTCGAGATCGGCGGGCCGGTCGCGCTCTTTGCGGAAGCGAAATACACCTGGCTCGAAACTGATTCCGTCCGGGACGCGGACCGATCAAAAGACAAACTCGACGGCTTCAGCTTGCAGACCGGCCTCATCCTCAAATGGTGAACAGGTGACTGAAAGGGACGGAGAACTTCTCCCGCTGCACATCACATCTCCTTGATAACAAACTGATTACATGCGTATTCCGCCCGAGCAGCCACATGCGGGGTTCGCGAGACGGATAATCGGCATTATTGACTCACATTAAACAGGTTATGCATAGACACGCCACTATTTCTCCGTCCCCTCGGCCCCCCTCGGCCCGCTTGTTTTCTTGAGGGGCATCCTTCCTGATGCGCGCCTTGATTAGAGCGGGACTGTCCTCATAGGGGATTCCTCCCAGCGTCACCCACTGATCGGACCACACTCGCAAATCGGACATGGTTGAAGTCATGGACCGGAAAATGGGGCTCTTGAACTTGAAGCCTTCTGCCTCGTGTTCGCTCAGCCCCAGAAACTCTGCGACGTCGAAAATGACGGATAGCGATATATCTTTGTCCCCAAGCGTCGCTGTAACGTCAATGAATGTCCCGATGCCACGCTCTTCCCACTTTGTCGGACTCACCACATCGTCGGTCACCTCGTATTCCATGGGATACTTCACAAAAGCGTCGTA
>CAYRPR010000012.1:0-14628 GCA_964425945.1 uncultured Verrucomicrobiota bacterium
GCTGGACTGCTCGACCGAAGCGACGGCGCGTAGGAAATCCTCCTCGGAGAAGCCATTTACGTCCAGCAGATCCACCACTCGCGGTTTGCCCTCCGTCAATGTGCCGGTCTTGTCCACCACCAGCGTGTCCACCTTGTGTAACTGCTCGATGGCTTGCGCATCGCGGATCAGCACGCCCATCCGGGCGCCGCGCCCGACGCCGACCATGACGGACATCGGCGTGGCCAATCCCAGCGCGCAGGGACAGGCAATGATCAGTACGGCCACGGCATTGGCGATGGCATAGGCCAGACGCGGATCGGGCCCAAGCCAGGACCACAGGATAAAAGCGATCACGGCGATGGAAAGAACGGCAGGGACAAAATAAGACGCGACCTGGTCGGCGAGGCGTTGAATGGGCGCGCGACTGCGCTGGGCCTGCGCGACCATGTCCACGATCCGCGAAAGGAGCGTGTCGCTGCCGATACGCGTGGCCTCCATGATGAAACTGCCGGTCCCGTTCACCGTGCCACCCGTCACGGCGTCGCCGCTCTTCTTGGCCACCGGCATGGATTCGCCGGTGATCATGGATTCGTCCACGCTACTGCCCCCGTCAAGCAGCGTGCCGTCCACGGGGATCTTGTCGCCCGGACGCACGCGCAGGCGGTCACCGACCCGCACCTCGTCCAGCGGCACTTCATGATCCGAACCGTCGCGAATCACGCGCGCCGTGGGCGGCGTCAGGTCCAGCAGTGCCCGAATCGCGCCGCCGGTTCGTTTACGCGCACGGAGTTCCAACACCTGTCCCAACAAGACCAGCACGGTGATGACCGCCGCCGCTTCAAAATAGATATCCACTTTGCCGTGGCGCGCGAATGAGGGCGGGAAGATGCCGGGCGCCAACATCGCTACGGCGCTGAATATGTACGCCGCCCCGACACCCATCGCGATCAGGGTGAACATGTTCAAATGCCGGCTTACGACGGACTGCCATCCCCGTACGAAGAACGGCCATCCGGCCCATAGCACGACCGGCGTAGACAGGATGAACTGAAGCCAACGCGCGTAATCACCCGACACCCATTGCAAATGGCTCCACGCCGGGACTATATGCGCCATACCGAGGACAAACACCGGGAAGGCCAGAATGGCGCCGATCCAGAATCGACGGGTCATGTCGCGCAGCTCGGAATCATCCTCCATCGTGTCGCGTGAGATCGTTTTGGGCTCGAGCGCCATACCACAGATCGGGCAGGTTCCGGGGCCGTCCTGCTCGATTTCCGGATGCATCGGGCAGGTGTAGATATTGCCGATTGCCGATTGCCGATTATCGATCTGGGGACCGGCTAGAAACTTCTTTCGACAATGCTCGGAGCAGAAATAGAAGGTTTCGCCGTCCTTTTCGGCCCGCAACGACGAGCCTTCATCCACTTCCATGCCGCAAATGGGATCAATCTTCATAGGATCCACAATATGCGGAAAAACCTGATAAAAGCAAATTCATGCTTCTTGACTCCAGGTCCTCCCGGGTGGATCATTCATGCGTAATGAGCTGGGGGAGTCCTCCGGGGAGGACTGAGAGTTCGGCCGATGCCGAAGACCCTTTGAACCTGTTTGGGTAATGCCAACGTAGGGAAGCGGACGATGGACGGATCCAACAGGTCGCTCAACCCCGATATGCGGGTGAGCGGCCTTTTTGTTTTCAACCATGCCGTCACCCCAGCACAAGCAGTCCGTAACATGGGGTGACATTATGCTAACAGGAACTACAGCCATCTGGATTCTGGGTCTGGCGGCCATCATTTTCGCGCTGATCGGGATCCTTCATGTCCGGCGGCATCGCCACTCGCTCGAAGATCACCTCGTGTCGCGCAACAGCACGGGTACATGGGCCGGTGCCGCGACCGTCACGGCATCGGTCATCGGCGCGTGGGTGCTGTTCAGTCCAGCCGAAACCGCCACGTGGGCCGGACTGACCGGCGTGACCGGCTATGCGCTCGGCCAGGCCGCCCCCCTGCTCGCCCTGATCTGGCTCGGTCCACGCATGAGACAACTTATGCCGCGCGGCCACTCGCTGACCGAATTTGTGCACCATCGCTACGGCCCGTCCATGCACTTGCTCACCCTGGCGATCATGCTCTTCTACATGTTCGTCTTCCTGGCTGCCGAGATGACGGCCATCGCGCTGGCGATCCGTCTCGTGGCGGACATTCCCCTGCTCTGGACGGCGCTGATCGTGGCTGCCGCCACCGTGGCCTATACGTGCTACGGCGGATTGCGCGCCTCGATCTTCACCGACCGCGTCCAGTTTCTCCTGATTCTACCGCTCCTGGTTGTCACGTTTCTCGCCGCGATTATTCTCGCGGGCGGGCCGGGCCATTTGTTCGACCGCTCGATGCAGGAAGCGCCTCATCTGTTTTCGATTCACCATGCCGCAGGCATCGAATTCGGCATCACACTCATCATCGCGATTCTGGCGGCCAATCTGTTTCATCAGGGATTCTGGCAAAGGGTCTATGCGTGCCGGGATGAGCGAGCTGTGCGGCGCTCTTACCTGTTCGCCGGCCTGCTGGTCATTCCCATGGTCTTCATCTCCGGCCTCTTCGGCCTGATGGCCCTTAACATGGGCATCGTGCCGGAAGAATCGTCTGTGGCCTTGTTCACCGTGGTCGCGCGGACATTCCCGCCGTTTCTGACGCTGGCTGTTCTTCTGCTCGCACTGGCCCTGGTAATGAGCAGTATGGATACCCTGCTGAACGGCATGGCCAGCACCGTCACATGCGATCTCGCCCGATTCTGTCCGGCTTGGAAAGCGGCGCATCTGTTCCGGTCGGCTCGATGGATCACGGTGCTTTTGGCCATACCGGCGGTCTGGATTGCGTCGCGCGGATACAGCGTGCTCTATCTTTTCCTGATCGCGGATCTCGTGTGCGCCGGCGCTGTGTTTCCCGTTTTCTACGGCCTCTACGCGCGACGCTTCACGGGTCGGGCCGCGCTCTGGTCCTCCGCGACGGGCATCGCCGCGGGTGCGCTGTTTTTCCCCGCTCCGGATTTCACACCCTGGCTCGCAATTCCGGGCGCGGGACGGTTCCTCGTCAGCTTCGGATCGGCCCTCTTGATCTCGACGGGCTTGTCCATCGCTTGTCACATCTGGGCCATGCGACGACGCGAAACCCCGTACTTTGATTTCACTTTGCTGGAACAGCAGGTACAATGGATTGGAGAGGATCAACATGGCTGATACCGTTGGAATCATCGGTGCAGGTGTCCTCGGACGCTTGCTGGGACTGCATCTGAAATGGAACGGATGGGACGTCACGCTCTTCGACCGTAATCCCGCCGACGCTCTGGACAGTTGTTCATGGACCGGCGCGGGGATGATTGCCCCCTACTGCGAACTCGAAGCCGCGGAGCGCATGATCACCGATTACGGCGTGCATTCCATGCACCGTTGGCCGGAGATCATGAAACGGTTTCCCGTCCCCGTTTACTACGAGAGCCGGGGCAGTCTGGTCGTGTCCCATCCGAACGACCGGCAGGAACTGGAGCGATTGCGACGCCGGGTCATCGAAAACGCGCCGCGACCCGACATCATGCGCGAGGTGCACGGAAGCGAACTGGGCGAAATCGAGCCTGATCTCGCCGGACGATTCCCCGACGGCCTCTACTTCCCGTTCGAGCAGCACATGGACAACCGCGAACTGCTTCGCGCAATGGGCCGGGCGCTGGACGAACGCGGCGTTACGCGCCGGACCAAATTCACAGCCGATACGATCGCCCCCCATCGCGTTGCGGAATCCTCGTTCGACTGGGTCATCGACTGTCGCGGCATGGGCGCGCGGAACGATCTGCCCGACCTGCGCGGCGTGCGGGGTGAGTTGCTTTACCTACATGCGCCGGATGTGAATCTATCCCGGCCGGTACGTCTGATGCATCCCCGATACTCCATCTACATCGTTCCGCGGGCGAATTCGGTCTATGTCGTCGGCGCGACGGCCATCGAGAGCGAGGACGATCGCGATATCACGGTGCGGTCCGCGCTGGAACTGTTGTCCGCGGCGTACACGGTTCATACCGGATTCGCTGAAGGCCGCTTGATTGAGACCTCGGTCAGTTGCCGCCCCGCCTTCCCGGATAATCTGCCGCGCATATATGCCGCCGATGGCTTGATGCGGATCAACGGGTTGTATCGCCACGGATTCCTGATTTCGCCCATCCTGTCCGAATTCGCGGTCGAGTATATGGAACACGGCCGGATCAATGATCAGGCGAAGGATATCTTCCGGGAGTTATGAATATCACGGTCAATGGAGAAGCGCGCATGTTGGATCGCGAGATGAGCATCGCGGATCTGTTGCAGCAGTTGGACTATGCGCAGACTTCTGTGGCCGTTGCGCTGAACCAGGATTTTGTGCCCCGCTCGGCGTACAGCCGCACTGTTATGAAGGATGGCGACGAACTGGAAATCGTCGCGCCGATGCAGGGGGGATGAAGAACGTGTTCGGTGTTCAGTGTTCAGGGAAGAAGGTTTTTCAATCATTGCAAGTGATGGTGCAATTATGAAGAATGATACATGGGTTTTGGCTGGGAAGACATTAAAGAGCCGGTTATTGCAGGGGACCGCGCAGTATCCGTCGCCGGAACTTCTTACGGAGTCGGTGAAGGCATCCGGCGCCGAAGTGGTGACGATCGCCCTGCGCCGGCAATCTCCGAAGGATAAGGCCGGCGCGCGGTTCTGGGAACTGATCCGAGGGCTGGGCGTGTATGTTCTGCCGAACACGGCCGGATGTCGCACCGTCAAGGAGGCGGTGGCCATCGCGCACATGGCGCGGGAATTGTTCGAGACGAGCTGGATAAAACTCGAGGTGATCGGCGACGATTATACACTTCAGCCGGATACCGCTGGGCTTGTGGAAGCCGCGCGCATACTGATCCAGGAAGGTTTCGATGTCCTCCCCTATACAACGGAGGATCTGATCACGGCACAGCGTCTGGTCGAGGCCGGATGCAAGGTTGTCATGCCGTGGGGTTCGTATATCGGGTCCGGGCAAGGCCTGGTGAACAAGTTCGCGCTCAAGACCCTGCGCGCGCGCCTGCCCGACACGATTCTTGTAGTCGATGCGGGACTGGGTAAACCATCCGAAGCCGCCCATGCCATGGAACTCGGATTCGACGCCGTCCTGGTAAACAGCGCCATCGCCCTCGCCAAGGATCCGGTTAGCATGGGGCGCGCCTTCGCGCAGGCCGTGGAAGCGGGTCGCGCCGCATACGAATCCGGCCTGATCCAACCCCGCGACATGGCCACGCCGAGCACACCAACATTGGGAACACCTTTTTGGCACACGGGAGCCCAAGGGTGAGCAAAGGCGTTATGCCCATCGTCTGGTCGATTGCCGGAACGGATCCGTCCGCCGGGGCGGGCATTCAGGCTGATCTGAAGACGATGCAGGGGCTGGGTGTTTACGGATGCACAGTCATCACGGCGGTGATCGCGCAGAGCACACAAGGTGTGCGGCGCATCGAGCCGGTTCCCGCTGATCTGTTGCGGGATCAACTGGAGCATCTACTGGACGACATGCCGCCGGACGCGATCAAGATCGGCATGCTTCCGACCACCGACTCGATCCGAACGGTTGCGATGTTCCTGGAGAATATAGACGCGCCGGTGATTTACGATCCGGTTCTGAAATCCTCCAGCGGGACGTCCATGATGGAACCCGAAGGTCTGGCGGCGCTGGAGCAACTGCTCAAACAGGCGGACTGCGTCACGCCGAATCTGACCGAAGCCAAAACACTCACTGGTCAAGCGGATCCGGAATCGGCGGCGCGCATCCTGCTGAATCGGGGCGTCAGCTCCGCGCTGATAAAGGGCGGGCACGGGACGGACAAATACAGCCGGGACTGGTGGACCGATGGGCGGGAGGGAATGTGGCTGAACAGTCCGCGCCGTGACACGATTCATACGCATGGGACGGGTTGCGTCTTGTCGTCGGCCATCGCATCGTGCCGCGCGCTCGGATACGATTGGGCGGATTCCCTGGTGGTGGCCAAGGCCTATATCAACCAGGGATTGCGCATGGGTTGTCCCGTCGGTAAGGGGCGAGGACCTGTTGCGCATGGAGGATGGCCTTCGCATCCCGACGATATGCCGTGGATCTGCGATGCGGCCGACGACGGTCATGACCGCTATCGGTTCCCATCCATGGATACACCCATTGGGCTCTATCCTGTCGTTGATTCTTTCGAGTGGGTCCAGCGGCTTGTTCCGCTCGGCGTCTCGACCATTCAACTGCGGATCAAGCAGACGCTGGATGCCGAGATCGAAGAGGAAATACGAAAGAGCGTGGACTTCTGTCGTAATTATCCCGCGCGTCTGTTCATTAACGATCATTGGGAACCCGCCATTCGATGCGGGGCGTATGGCGTGCATCTGGGCCAGGACGATCTCGATTCATCCGCGCTCGAGGCGATCATGAAGGCCGGTCTGCGCCTCGGCGTCAGCACACATTCCTATTCGGAGATTGCCCGCGCGCTGAATATCAATCCCTCGTATGTCGCCATCGGCACGGTGTTTCAATCGCCCTCCAAGCAGATGACGTATCCGCCGCTTGGCGTGGAAACATTCAGCAGATTGCGCCGCATGGTCCCCTGCCCCGTGGTCGCGATCGGCGGGATCACCGTGGTGCGCGCGCCGGAACTGATCGCGGCCGGCGCGGACGGCCTTGCGGTGATTTCGGACGTGACTCAAGCGTCGGACATTGAGGCACGCGTGGCTGAATGGTCTCGGGTTTTCGTGACAACCGTATGACACGCTCATCAGCGCCCTGCTCCAGCAGGGCGTGTCTGGACCTCACGACTTCACTACCGGTGCGCCGGCCGGCGGGCGATCCAGCCGTATTCGATGTAGTCCCATTGCACGCGATTCCGGTCGAGCGTCACAACACCGTACCCCTCTTTCGTGCCGTGCCATTCGCCGCGCCACCAGCGCCCGCTTACCGCGCCGCCGGTAATGAAGGTCGTGTTCCGCCACCGGATCATCTCGTTCACATGCAAATGGCCCTGCAGGACCAGGGCGAGGTTATGCCCGGCGAACAGATTGAGCACATCGCGACTGTTGGTAACCACACGGCTCGGCGGAGACGCCATCGTACTGCCTTCCGTGGCCTGGAAGAATGAGGTCAACAACGGCATGTGCGAGGCTACAATGATCGGCGTATCGCGCGGTATCTCCGCCAATACGAACCGGATCCATTCCTGCTGTTCCTCGCCAATGAACCCATGATAGCGATCCGCATGATCCACGAGCTTCAAACTGTCGAGTACGATGAAATGGTATCCGCCGGCCTCAAACGCATACCACGTTCGGTCCAAACCAAGCCGTTCGAGGTAATCCCGTCTGGGATTCTCCTCCGGCTCGGATCCATCCGCCGGGGCGACGCCGACCAGATCATGGTTGCCCAGCACCGGGTATACGTCCGCGCGAATGGATCGATGCATTTCGAGATAGGCATCCCAACGGGGCGCCACGGCCCCGGCCGTGGCGTCGAATCCGTCCGTGATCAGATCGCCGCCGGCGATAGCGATATCCACGTGCTGCTGGTTGATGGAGGCGGCGGCTTGTTCAAGGGCACGGGGCGTATCCCATTCCACGCGGGTGTGGATATCGGTATAAAACACAAAGCGCAGCATGCCGGGGCGTCCGCCCGGCAAGGCCCAGACGGCGCGACGCGGCCAGCCCAGCGCGACGCACGCACCGGCGCCGGCCATGCCCTTCACAAAATCGCGGCGTGACAGCCCGTTCATTCACGTCTCCGGAAGGCATAATACCGCTGAGATCCCTCCAGCGCAATCACGGCGATCAGGATCATCAGCCAGAAATCCTGCTCGCGATACGTCGTGATCATATGCGCGCTTACGGCGCTGACGTAAGGCTCGTCCGGCAACTGCCAGTCGCGCATTTCCTGCACGTTCCTGTCGGCCATACGGTAACGGGTCCGGTGGTAGGTATTGCTGAAATATCGTTCGACGATCAGATGCTCGCGATAGGCCACGGTATAGTGATAGGCAAAGAGGTGACTGCCCTCCCCGTGTTGCCACGCGCTGCCGCGATAATGATCCCGCCGCCACAGGTGCACCCGGGCCTCGTGGAGAAAGGGGTTCACCGCCGGGGGGTAGATGCGCAGAAATTCACCGTACGTCTCGGGTGCATGGTATGCCTGGAGGATGCGCGCGTATTCCTCGGCATGCGCGTCGTCCTCCCGTTTCAAGTCTTCCAGGGTGAAGCGCGAGAAGAAGACCCCGATATCCGGATCTTCGTGACGATACCCGTACTCGACCATCACGCTGGCATTGGTCTTGAGGAACTCCAGCGCGGGAATACGGTCGGCATACCAGTGTATGCGCGCCAGCGTGTTGGATACGCACAGCCCGAGCAGAATCAACTGCGCGATATACAGACGGGCGAACAGCCGCACGGAACGCTCCATCGGCCATCCGCGGTTGATGATGGAGGGCCGCATCCCGAAGGCGATCGCGAGTTGGATCAACCCGCCGCCGATGAAATTGATGTACACATCCCGGAAATCCCAGTACCGGCGAGGCGTAACCCACTGGATGATCTCGTCCCATGTGCCCAGCAGACCGCAAAGGGCCGCGGCGGAGAGGTAAATGGTCGCGTCGCGCACGTGATGAGTCAGCGCCCGGTAAACCAGCAGGCCCAGCACACCGTACTGCACGAAGTGCAAGGCTTCTTCGGGCGCGTGGCGCAGGTAATAGGTGCCATAGAGATAGAGTGCCGCGACGGCCGCAAGCGAGATGTACTGCGCGCCGCGCACCCGACGGCGATGACGCAGCAGGAACCAGGCGGCGCTGATAATCCCCAGTGCGACAGCGGCGACCACGACCCAGGAGAAGGCGGTACGATCCCAATACTCGGTTACAAAGGACTGAATGGTCCGGGCCAGTGGGATGGTCAGGTAGATGAGGAGCGTCCAGATCCCGACGTAAAGCCAGGACACCGCGGGTCGCTCCCGTGGAAGTCGATGGAACATGCCGACAGCATAGCGGCTGTTCGCCTCCGGTAAAGCGAAATGGCGGTCAGTGTGCCCGCTTCGTGTGGCGGGTAATGTCGAGCATCCGTTGCTTGATCGCCGGCGTCAGTTGTTCCCAGGCAAACCGCCAGCGCCAGTTGCCGTCCGTTTTACCGGGGAC
Source organism: uncultured Verrucomicrobiota bacterium (assembly GCA_964425945.1). Classification (GTDB taxonomy): domain Bacteria; phylum Verrucomicrobiota; class Kiritimatiellia; order SLAD01; family SLAD01; genus CAYRPR01. The sequence goes on from CAYRPR010000012.1 coordinate 9,190, forward strand.
ATTCATGCGGCCTTCCGATCCGAGGCCGAGTAGATCCTGGAGCGGAAAGACCGCGGTATTCGCCGCGGACTTGGAACCCAGCGCGATCAGGTCCCAGTGAATCTGGCTCCCGTCCGTGCCGACGTAGGCCAGAATCGTCTGTCGCTCGCGCTCGATCTCTTCGCGGGTGCGGGTACTGCCGGCGCCCGCCTGGCTCCAGAACCAGCCGACCGTCGTATCGTTGTCGTGGGTGCCCGTGTACACCACGCAGTTTCGCGGATAATTTTCCGGCCGGTAATCGCCGGCTTTGGCGTCATTTCCGAACGCAAACTGCAGGATGCGCATGCCCGGAAAACGATAGCGGTCGCGCAGGGCTTCGACTTCCGGTGTGATGATGCCCAGATCCTCCGCGATGATCGGCAGATCGCCGAGTTCCTCGATCATGGCGTCAAATATCTGTTCGCGGGGGCCGTCCACCCAGCGGCCGTTGATCGCCGTCGGTTCATGCGCGGCGATTTCCCAGTAGCTCTCGAAACCGCGGAAATGGTCGATGCGCACGATATCCACCAATTCGAAAATGCGGCGCATCCGCGCGATCCACCAGGCGTAACCGGTATGTTCGTGCTCGGTCCACCGATACAGCGGATTGCCCCACCGCTGGCCGGTCGCGCTGAAATAATCCGGCGGGACCCCGGCGATGACGATGGGTTGCCCGTGCGAGTTGATGAAGTACATCTCCGGATGCGCCCAGACATCGGAACTGTCGTGCGCGACAAAGATCGGAATATCCCCGACGATCCGCATTCCCCGCTTGTGGGCGTACGCCCGCAGTCTGCCCCATTGCCGGTCGAACAGGAACTGGAGAATCTTCACATTACGGATCGTGGTCCTGTATTGGCGGCGCGCCCTCTGCAAGGCCGCCGGGTCGCGCATGGCGTAGCGCTGATCCCATTCCGGCCACGGGCGCAAATCGTGCGCCTCTTTGAGGGCGACGAAGAGCGCGTAATCCTCCAGCCAGTCGGCGTTGCGGGCGCAGAACCGGCGGAATTCCCGTTTGCGATGCTCGGACGCGCGCGACTCGAACGTGCGGCACACGCTGTACAGCACCTTCATCCGCGCCTGGATCACGGGCCCGTAATCCACCTCCACATCCGGAAAGCGCGGAAACTTCCTGAGCTGGGACCGGCTGAGCAGTCCATCCTTTACCAACTGATCAAAGCTGATCAGCAGGTGATTTCCCGCAAACGTCGAAAGCGATTGATACGGAGAATCCGCGTAACTGGTCGGACCGATCGGCAGGATCTGCCACAGCGACTGCCCCATCTCTCTCAGCGTATCCACAAACCGGTAGGCCTCCGGCCCGATCTCGCCGATTCCGTACGGACCGGGCAGAGACGTGGGATGCAGAAGCACACCGCTCTCACGCTTGAATTCCACAGAAATAACTCCTCAGGTAAAAGCTTTTCGCAAAGCGTGATGTCCTACCACGTTTAAGGATAAAGTCCATATAATTGTGCTTTTAAGGGGATTTGGGCCATAGACGAAGGCGGCGTCGCGTCGGGGCGACATACCTGAAATCGACATCAGTAAATGACCAGGGCGAGCCCGAGCAGCACCAGTCCGGCGCCCCCCAGCAGGACGCCGAGCAATCGCAGTCGACCGTCCGAAGCGGTCCACAATTGCATACCCGTGCGAAACCGGTATGGGCTGAGGACCAGTATGACGCTCAGCACAATTACCACGTACATCGCGGTCGTCACGATCAGGCGCAGATCCGATCCGTGCCATCGCGCCGCCGCCAGGATCGGATTGGCCACGAGCAGAAGCAGAACGCCCAGCATGCGCGGCGCCAGCAACTCGTCGAGATAGTTCACGACCAGGTAGAATGAAATCGGCGCCAGCAGGTAGACGGACGGCTTCAGCGATTCAAATCCGCCCCACGGCGTGTGAAAAGCCATCCAGGCCACCCAGAGCACGTTTACCGCCGTCAAGAGCCAGGCCGCATGCTTGTTGCGCGGAAACCATTCGACCATCTCGACGAATGGGCCCGGACGCGTAAGGGCAAACAACGCCAGGATCAGGAGAAGCCCGGCGATACCCAAGGTTGCTATGGCCAGAGAGGTCATATCGGGCGGCGATCCTACCGTCCGTCCGATCCGATTGCAATGTATTTGGTTTTCAGTCCGCGGCGTGAGATACTGGCCGGCATGAATTGAACGTGGCGGCAACGGAGTGCCGCCCTCCATCATGCGTTATCGTGGATCTGGAGGGCGCCGCTTCGTCGGCGCCGAATGGACAATAAACGGCTTGCTCACGGCATGTCATTATGAATAGGCCTCCACGATTCCTGTATCCACGACTTTCCTTGTTGATGTTCCTCGAGTTCGCGGCGCGCGGCGCCTGGTTCGTGGTGATAGCCGGGCATATGCATGAACTGGGATTTTCCGGCCGGCAGATCGCGGCCGTGTACGCCACTTCATCGATCGGCGCCCTGATTTCGCCGCTGATCGCCGGATGGATCGCGGACCGGTTTCTCTCCGCCCAGTATCTGGCGTCGTTCTGCCAACTGCTCGGCGGCCTGTCGCTGATGGCGGCCTGGACCCAGACCGCGTTTATCCCGTTCTGGCTCGCCATCCTCGCCCAGTCCATTGTCTTCGCGCCCACCGTCGCCCTGGTGACCGCGATCTGCTTCAAACACATTCGAAGCCCCCACGCGTTCGGCTATATCCGCGTCTGGGGCACGGTCGGCTGGATGGTCACCAACTGGATGCTGAGCGCGTACTTTCTCTTCTATGAAACCCACCTGCCGGGAATCAGCCGCGTCGGCGACGGCCTGCTCTTCGGCGGCATCGCCGCCGTTGTATTGAGCCTGTATTCCCTCACCCTCCCCCCGACGCCGCCCTCGCGCGGTGAACGGTATCCGTACGACTTCCTCGGCGCGTTCCGGCTGATGCGCGACCGCAACTTCGTCCTCATTTTCTTCATCTCGGTCGCGGCCGGTATGGTGATCCCGTTCCTCTACAATCTCACGTTTCTGTTCTTTACCGATTCACTGACCGGACTGTCCCTCACGTCCAGCAAGGCGGCCTTCTCCATCACCATCGCGCAGTTCGCCGAGATCGTAATGATGCTGCTCCTCATGCCGGTCATACGGCGAATCGGGATGCGATGGACCTTGTTTCTCGGATTGATGGCGCTCTGCACCCGGCTCACGATCTTTGCGATGGGCGGACCGCTCGCCCTCGTGATCATCGCCCAGGCTTTGCACGGGGTGGACTACGCCCTCTTCTTCACCACCTCACTGATCGCCGTCGAACATATCAGCCGCCACGATGAAATCCGCGCGCGGGCGCAATCGCTGATGACGTTTGCCACCTATGGCGTGGGCATGCTGATCGGCCATTTCCTCAGCGGGTGGGTGTACGACGCCTCCGCCCGGCCGGACGGCGGTCATGACTGGGTGGCTATCTTCTCGTGGCCCTTGTTGATCATCGTACCGGCCACCATCGCCCTGCACGTCCTGTTCAACGACGCGCGATTCCGTGACGCGGGGTACCACGAACCCGTGCGGGTCGTTACGGACGTGTGACGCGAATCACCGTGGCTTGGCCACGAACCGGCTTCAGTTGATATTGCATCAGCGCCGCGGGCACGAGGCAGGACAGGCCCGGCTTCAACTCCATCCGCCCGCCCTTCCAGGACAACTGCACGCGGCCTTCCCGGACAAACAACACCTGGAACGATTTCCCGTCGCCGCCGCAAAACCATTTGTCCACCAGATCCAACCGCTCCATGCGGAAGTACGGCGACGAGAGAATCTCCCACAGTTCATTGCGATCGATGCGCCCGATCCGGCGAGGTGCAACCTTCGGCGCATCCGTATCCTGCCAACGAATGACCTTGAGCGCCTGCTCCATGTGCAGTGCGCGCGGCTTGCCGTCCGTCCCCACCCGCCCCCAATCGTAGAGGCGGTAGGTCGTATTGGAATTCTGCTGTACCTCGAGCAGGAGACAGCCCGCGCCGATGGCGTGCACCCGCCCGCCCGGCATATACACCGCGTCGCCCGCCTGCACCGGCACGATGGTCAACAGGTCCTCCAGCGAGCCGTCCCGTACCGCCTGCCTGAATGTCTTACGGTCGGTACCCGGTTGCAGCCCGGCGTACACACACGCGTCCGGATCGGCCTCGATGACATACCACATTTCCGTCTTGGGTTCGCCACCGTGCTTTTGGGCCGACTCGTCGTCCGGGTGCACCTGCACGCTCAATGTCTCGCGCGCGTCGATCAGCTTGATCAGCAGGGGAAAGACCTTGTCCTTACGCCCCTCGCCCACGAGTTTGGCGCCCAGGCGCCGCATGGCATCGCGAAGTGACTTGCCCTTGAGCGCGCCGTTCGTAATGACTTCCGGGCGGTCCGACACTTCCCACGATTCCGCGTAGACGCCCGCCGGTTCCGGGCGTCTGAATCGACGAATGATCCGGTCCCCGCCCCAGATATAGGGCTGATACACGGGCTTGAAACAGAGCGGATAGACGGGCGCGACATCGGTCGCCTTTCTCCGGGCCGTACTTTTCCCTCGCACGCTCATTCAATCAGTATGCCGCAATCCATTGCCGCGAACAACCCTCTTTGGCGTATGGAGCAACCACGGATGACCCACCCCGCCCCGCCCCGCAGATGCGGGGCACCCCTCCGAGGAGGGGAGAAGGAGGGAGAATAGGATACATCCCCTCCTTGTAGGGGCCCAGGGGTGGGTGAAATACATGCCAATGAATAAGGTCGCCGTGAAGCCCGAATTACGGCGCCGCCCTCGGTGCGGAGAGGCTTTTGTCGTAGAACCCCGACCGATCGAAACAGCACACGCGGCGCTTTCCGGCGGCGAGCATGGAACAGGCATTGGCGACCCGTCGCGTGCGCGTCGCGGCCTGTTTCGCGGACGTGATCCAATGGATCCAATCCCTGCGCGCGATGGGTGTGATGTCGGACCACACCACGCGCGCCTTCGGGGCGGCCGCGAGCGCCTTCCGTAAATCCGCCGGCACTTTGGGCTCCGGCTCTTTTTCCGTCGGCGTGATCTCCAGCGTAACCGCATCGCCCACTTTGGCCCCCGCTGCCTCCCGCAATTTCCGTTCCACTTTCAGCCAGTGGCTCTTCTGTCCGTCCGGATCGAGCGTGGCATTGAATGCAACGCCATTGATTGTGCCTTGGATACTCGTCTGGCTCCGCGACGGGAGTTTCGCGCTGGCGTCCTTGGGCATAACAAGAAAAGTCCAGGAGGCCGCCTTGCCGGTCGTCTCCGGCCGGAGCAATTTCGCTGTGAAACGGATTGGGGGGGTCATCTTTGTCTGAATGCCACCTTTCGTTGTCAGGACTTTACCGCAAAGTGCGCGAGGTGCGCAAAGTATTCTATTTGAAGGGATGATTCCCTCCGACAGCAAAAAGCCCGCAACAAAAAGCCC
>CAYRPR010000013.1:0-14599 GCA_964425945.1 uncultured Verrucomicrobiota bacterium
ACTTAGTTATCAAAGGGTAACGGGTTCACCGCAGACTTCGAGGGCGTCGAAGGAGGGGAAACCCATACCGATCAGGCTGTAACCATATACGAGGTCCGGCTTTCTGCAAACAAAAAATTGCTTTATCCGTTTTTCATCCGGCCCGCCATCAGCCATATTGAGCGATATGGCCACGAAACGAAAAAAGAAGCCGATGGAGCCGGCGGAGCGGGAACGGGTGCTGGCGGAACTGCGGCGGGACGTCGAGCGGAGACAGAAAGGATACCGGGAACGGGCCCTCGCCCTCTTCCCTCACGTCTGCGCGAGCTGTGGCCGCGAGTTCTCCGGACCGCGCCTGCGCGAATTGACGGTCCATCACAAGGACCATAACCACGACAACAACCCGCCCGACGGCAGTAACTGGGAATTGCTCTGTGTCTATTGCCACGACCACGAACACGAGAAGTTTCTCATGAAGGGACACGGTGGGGGCGCGGACAGGTCACACCAACCGGAAGGTTCCACCCTCTTCAACCCGTTCGATAAACTCGACAGGAAAGAACCCTAACCGCAAAGGGAGGGCAATAGGTTTACCACGGATGGACACTGATAAACACGGATAGGAAAGAAGAAAGTTTATGGACTTTCCATCTGTGTCCATCCGTGTCCATCCGTGGTTCTCTCTTCTACGACAACACGCTGGCGGGCGGTTTGTACAGGCCCCCGGACAGCTCGACCAATTCCGGAATACTCTTCGCAGCCAACAGATCCGGCGTCGCGCGCGACGGATCGATGCCGAGATCGGCCGGCGTCTTGAATATCCCTTTCGCGCGCAGATCGTCGATGCCCGCCGCATCAATCGTGCGGCCCACGGGCGTATCCCCCGCGGCGGCGGCCACCGCCTTCATCCGCGTGGGCAAGTCCGTACATCGGTCGAGATAGGCAATGCCCCGCTCGGTAACGATATGTGTCACCTGATCGCCGGCGATCATGACAGGCGGATACTTGAACACGCCCTGCTTGTACAGATCCATGGCGTCCAGTTCCTCGACAAACACCGGAATCTGCTTCTTCTCGCTTACGCTGGGCGTGATCTGGACCACCAGCTTGCGCCCCTGGAATATCCCCTCGTGCCATCGTCCGGCCTTGGCCAGGGCTTCCGTGTAATTGCGACGGCCGGGCGGCGTGCCGCCGAGATTCGGCGCGCCGCCGAATCCGGCGATCATACCCTTGATCGCGGTCGAGCTGTTGCCGTAACGATCCACCTGCAACGTCGCGCCGATGAACAGCTCAATCGCGTACAACCCTGCGATGTGCGCGTTGCACCGGTTCGACCGCATGTGCCCGTCGGGCGAGATCGCGAATATATCGCCCCGCGCGCTGGTATAATCCTCCATGCCGGGCTCCCCGCCGAAGGCGTACATGTGCTCGACGAAGCCCGCCTCAATAGCCGGGATCATCGTCGGATGCGGATTCAACGCCCAATGCGTACAGCACGTCCCTTTCATGCCGAGTTCCTTGCCGTACGTGGGCAGGATCAGCTCGACGGCGGCGGTTGGGTACCCGATCCCGTGGTTCAGCATCCGCACGCCGTATTCTTTATAAATGCCTTTCAGGACCATCATGGCCATCAGGATCTGCTGCGGCGTGATCTTGGCCGGATCGCGCGTGAAAAGCGGTTCGATGTAGTAGTCCTCATCCGTCACCACGACGAAATCCACCCAGTCCGCCGGGATATCCACCCGCGGCAGCTTCTTCATCTTCTGCTTCACCTGCACCGCCACCACGCCCAACTGGAAATGCGTCGCCTCGGCAATCACGGCGGAATCCTCGGTGTTGAATCCCGTGAAAATATTCCCCTCCTCGTCCGCCGCCTCGGCCACGAGCAGGCTGACCTGCGGGAAGAGATCGAGGAAATACCGCCCGAACAGTTCGAGATAGGTATGAATCGCGCCGATCCGGCATTTACCCTCGGACGCCAACTGGTACAGCCGCTTGGATTGCGGGCCGGAATAGGCAAAATCCAATCGCGTCGCGATACCGCGCTCAAACAATTCGACATGTTCCGGCAGGGCGACGGTGGACTGGACCATGTGCAGGTCGCTGATCCGACTGCGGTCCACCTCCAGCATGCGCCGGGCAAAGAAATCGGCCTGCTTCTGGTTATCGCCCTCGATGCACACGCGGTCGCCGGACCGCAGGATGGCGTTCAGCAGATGGACCGCATCCTGCTTCTCGACGTGCTTGCCGCGTGCCCATTTCCGGCCCGCCTCGGTGCGTTCCCTGTAATCCTGCACTCGTCCAGGCCGGGTCATCATGACTTTCCTTTCCGGCCGGCGGCCCGGCCATGCGCGGGATAACGTTTTGCCGGTTCAAACGCACTGCGCGCGGGGCGGGTCAACAGCGAACCGTATGACTTCACATTCCGGTCTTCCAGGTGATCGAACACCATCGGGGCGTTCGATCCGTACGACACCCGCTTGATGGGGTCCGGATCGAGCTCGGCGAAGATGATATCCTCCACCCCGCGCGCGAGGGCGATGGTCTGCGCGATCGGCGAGACGATCATGCTGTGTCCGAAGTAATGCGTGCCGGACGCGTCCGATCCCACGGCGTTGACGGCGATCAGGTACACGTGATTGTCATAGGCCCGGGCCTTATTCACGGTTTCCCAGATATCGAAACTGCGCAGGAGCGCGGAGGGCCGCACGATGATCTGCGCGCCCTGGACCGCCAGGATCCGCGCGATCTCCGGAAAATCGCCGTCGTAGCAGAGCATCATGCCGACATTCCCGAATTCCGTTTTCGCCACGGGGTATTGATGTCCCGGCGTGGTCCAGCCCCCCGCGCTGATGCGTTCGTTCGGGAACGGATGCGTCTTGCGATAGACGGCGGCAATCGCGCCGCGCGGATGGATCAGGAACGAACTGTTATAGATGACCGGACGTTGCCGTCCGCGCTCATAGCTGGGCACCACGCACCAGACGCCCAATTCCCGGCAGACCTGCCGGATGGGTTGAAGCGTACGGCCGATATCCGCGGGCAGGTAGGTGTAGAAATCATCGCGCGGCATGCTCGGATTGAATCCGGTCGTGACATTCTCCGGGAATACCACCAGCCGGGCGCCGGTCTCGCGCACGGCGCGCCGGAGCCAGGCGATGGCCTTTTCGAGGTTGTACTCGATGGCGAGCGGGCGGGACGCGATCTGCACGCCGGCCACGCGAACGCGTTTCATGCGGTTGGGATCGGTTCGTTTTCTCTTTATCGTCATATATATCGGCTCCCTCGTGACACGGGCCTCCAGGCCCGTGGTCTTCTTCGCGGTCACTTCACTCCGTCACGAGTTGGAAACCCGTGCCACGTATCGACCGCACTGATTTGCCAGTGACACGGGCCTCCGGCCCGTGGTCCTTTTCGCGGTCATTCCACTCCGTCACGGGCTGGAAACCCGTGTCACAATGACCGCACGGATCTTCCCGTGGCACGGGCCTCCAGGCCCGTGGTCTTCTTCGCGGTCATTCCACTCCGTCACGGGTTGGAAACCCGTGTCACCATCGATCGCGTTCAATATCTGTCCCGGCGGATTACAGATCCGCCTTCTTCGTCTTTATCAAACTCCGCACATCCCGGGAGGCCGTCACCCTGCCCTGCGCGATGTATCGTTCGTGGTTCCGCTCAATCCGCGACAAGTCGTAGTCGTAGTTTACCATCAGGCCGGCCGATTGCCGAAGGCCATTCTCCGACGTGTCGGCCAGCCAGTTGATCCTTTCGAGATGCGCGCCGTTTCGCAGGTGAAGGTTGGCGACCGGATCATAGGCTCGGCCATTCCGCTTCACGTTCACCAGGTAGTGGGCGCACAGTTTCAACAAGGGCGATTTCAACTGTTTCACCGTATCGGCGTTACTCCGCCACGGTCCGGCCAGCAGGCTTACCAGGGCTTCGCGGACGGTATCCCGTCCGCCCAGTTCGCAGATCGCGCGCCGTTCATCGAGCGTGAGCACATCGATTTCCGTATCCACGAAATCCTTCTCCAGCCACATCATGAAACGCGGGACCGGTGAGAGCGTGGCGAAATGTTTCAGGTGTCTCATCTCGCTGGACAGCCGTTCCACCACGCGCTTGATCAGGAAATGGCCGAGATTGATGCCGGCCAATCCGTTCTGAGTACTCGATATGGAATAGAAGATCGCCGTGTCGGCCTTATCCACATCGCCTTCCCTCTTCCCGACTTTGAGCAGCGACTGGATGTTGTCGATCAAACCGTTCGCGAGGGCCACTTCCACAAAGATAATCGGCTCGCCGGGCAGTTTGTTGTGGAAGAAGCCGAAACAGCGCCGGTCGCCCGCATCGAGCCGCTGTTTCAGGTCACCCCATGAACGGATTTCGTGCACCGATTCATACTCGATCAGCTTCTCCAGCAGACTGGCCGGCGAATCCCATGTGATCTGCTCGAGGTCCAGCAGGCTGACATCGAAGGCGGACGCCAGCAGGCCCTTGAGATCCGCGTCGAGTTTCCGGCACCCCGGATCACGTTCGGCCAGCGGAAGCAGGTCCGCCCGCATATTGATCAGAAACTTGAAACCCTGCGGCAGATTGATGAACAGCTTGAGTAGTTTGACGCGCGGCGGGATCAGCGCCTGGCGCAATTCCAATTCCGCCCGGACTCGTTCCCCCGGCTCCGCGGCATTGCGCGCCGCCTGCATCTTCGCATCCACCACCGACGAATCCACGTCGAACTCATCCGCGAGCAGACGGAGGAATATCTCCCGGCCCTTGTCGCTGAGCTGGAGATAGGTCATGCCGAGATCCGCCGCGCGCGACGTGTCGGATATCTCGCCCGTGGGCTTGCGGATCGTGTCCGACATCTCACGGATCAGATACTTGCGGTCCACCTCCGGAACATCCGGACGCACTTTGCCGGTCATCACCACCAGCGCACGGCCGGCGAGGCCCCGCCATGCTTTGGACACTTTCTTCATCGCACACCCAATCGACCAACGAACCTGTATATCAGTGAAGGATAGGATATGGATAGACGAATTTCCACGTCTATCGGATCAACCACGAATCAGGCATCGGGCAATACCCGATATTCCTATAAACGCTTTCGCATCTCATTCATAACACGTTGCTTCTATTTAAGATATCACTGTCTTAAATTGGCGCGACGGGGATGCCCGGATTATTCACTTGTTCCGATTCGGGCACGATTTCATTCTGGCCCTTAGTGCATATGATTTCACGGGTCGCAGGCGGCCCGATTCGTTCGCTACGAGGAGTATCGTCGTGATTCTTTATGTCGGCCAACATGGCGTCAGTCCCAGGATGGTTACACGACCGGGTGTAGACGCCATCCTGAGTCTCGGAGACCAGGTGCTGAATGGCACGTACGCGCGCCTGTCGTCGTTCCGGCATGCGGTCAATTTCACGGATCGGCATCGAGTCGTCACCATGGCGGCGGAGTCCCTGGAGGCGGGTCCGGCAACTATTGTCCTGCGATCCTTCAATCCGGATGCGCTCGGGGCGACGGTGCGCATCAATGACGATATTCTGCAGATCGGGACGGTGCCCTACATCCTCGACGGGATCCCGATCTACGATTCCAGGCTCGATCTCCCCCAAGGGCAGCCGCCATCGCTCGCCTTTCACCTGGCTCTCCTGCGGCGCATCACGATCCAACACGGCGCGCCCGAGAGCCTGGCCTTTCTTTTGAACCCGCAAGCCGAAACGGCCGCGCGAGAATCGTTTGCCCGCCTCTATGCGGAACGCATGACCAGCGCCCTGCGCAGTCTGCGCGAATGCCTTCCGCACGGCCGGCCGATCCTCCAACTGAGGGAGGCCGTCGGCATGATGGCCGGTGCGGGTTTCGGCCTGACGCCGTCGGGCGACGACTTTATAGCGGGCATGTTGCTGGCCCTGCATGCCCATGAACAGTGGACCGGCCTCGATCACTCGTTCGTTCGCCAATCCATCTTTCAGGCGGCTCATTCGAGGGATCTGCTGTCGATGCACTTTCTCGGGCTGGCTTGGCAGGGCTGTTTCCACGCACCGCTGAAGGATGTCGTGCAGGCCCTGTCCACGGACGATGACCAGGCGCTCGAGTCCGCGGCGCGGCGCGCGCTCGCGCTGGGCGAAACATCCGGCGCGGACCTGATGGCGGGATTTCTCAGCGCGCTGGATATCTGTATGGGAGGCCAGGCATGAAAGCAGTCGGGATTATCAGGAAGGGCGCCTACTTCGATTCGGTCACGTTGATGCAGGTCGCCAGGAAGCTGACGGCCCTGGATGGCGTTACGGATGCGGCCGTGGTCATGGGCACCCGGGCAAACCAGGGTATCCTGCAATCATCCAACCTGCTGTTGGCGGAATTCAAGAAAGCCGGCGACTCGGATCTGTTGATAGCGATCAAGGCGCGCGACGCCAAGGCGGCCGACGCGGCCCGCAAGGCGGCGGACGAACTGCTGAAGGAGAAGAAGGCGGCCGACGGCGGTTCGACCGCCGAAGCGCGACCGCGCAGCCTGGACGCGGCGTTACAGATGCGTGCGGAAGCCAACCTGGCGTTGATCTCCGTGGCGGGCCGGTACGCGGGCGATGTCGCCATGGATTGCCTCGAGCGGGACCTGCACGTGATGTTGTTCTCCGACAATGTGCCGGTCGAACAGGAGATTCGGCTGAAGCACTACGCGCGGCGCAAGGGCCTGCTGGTCATGGGCCCGGATTGCGGCACGGCCATCATCAACGGCGCGCCGCTGGGTTTTGCCAACGCGGTGCGGCGCGGCGGGATCGGCGTCGTCGCAGCGGCCGGCACCGGCATGCAGGAAATTACCAGCCTGATCTCCAATGCGGGCGGCGGCATCTCGCAGGCGATCGGCACCGGCGGACGCGACCTGTCCAAGGCGGTCGGCGGCATTACGTTCATACAGGGTATCGAGATGCTGGCCAAGGATCCGGCCACGCGCGTCATCGTGCTGGCCTCGAAGCCGCCGGACAAATCGGTCCTGACGGCGGTCGAACGCGCGTTGCGCCGCGTCAAGAAACCGGTCGTGACCTTCTTCATCGGCGCGCAACTGAAGCCGGGCGATCCGGAAACGCTGGAAGAAGCCGCCTTGATGGCCGTCGAACGGGAACGGGGCGAATCCATCGAGGATGCCCGGCTGGAGATTCGCGAACGGGACCAGGCCGCCCGCGTTCAGGCCGATGCCCTGCGCCGGCAATTGCAGGCCTCCCAGCGTTATGTCCGCGGCCTGTTCAGCGGCGGCACGTTCTGCGCGGAGGCCCAGATCCTCCTGCAGGACCGTCTCGGCGTCCTGTACGCCAATACGCCGACCGGCCGGACACGCAAACTGAAGAACGCGCAGAAGAGCGTCGGGCATACCTTCATCGATTTCGGCGATGACGAATTCACGCAGGGGCGCCCCCATCCGATGGTCGACTTCACCCTGCGCAATAAGCGGATCCGCGCGGAGGCGCTCGATCCGGAAACGGCGGTGATCCTGCTGGATGTCGTGCTGGGTTACGGCGCGCATCCGGACCCGCTGTCGGAACTGGCTCCGGTCGTGCGCGAAGCGGAACGGCATGTCCCGGTGGTCTGCTCGGTGACGGGAACCGATGACGATCCGCAGATACGCGGCGTTGTGATCGACGGCCTGCGCGAGGCCGGCGCGCTCGTCCTCCCCTCCAATGCCGCCGCCTGCCGCATGGCCGGCTGGCTCGCCCGTCCCACTTCGCCGAAAGGAGGCGCCCGATGAAACTTTCCGCCACACTTTTTGATTCCAATCTGGGGGTCATCAATATCGGACTCGAGTCCTTCAAGGATTCGCTGGTGTCAATGGGCGTCGACGCCGTGCATGTGAACTGGAAACCGCCGATGGAGGTCAGCGCCGATGCGTTGGCCACGGTCCGTGCACGCCGCGCCCTGATCGAGAAGGCGAATGAGAAGGCCATGAAGATCATTCTCGGCGGTCAGCCGGTTTTGATCGGACTGGAACGCGCGATCGACGTGATCCCCGGCATGAAGAAGAACCTGATCCTGCACGCCGGCCCGCCGGTAACCTGGGAGCGCATGTGCGGTCCCATGCGCGGCGCGATCATCGGCGCCCTGCTCTATGAAGGCATGGCCAAGTCCGTCAAAGACGCCACTGAACTGGCCTCATCCGGCGCGATCAAGTACGCCCCTTGCCACGAGCACGCGTCCGTCGGTCCGATGGCCGGCATCATCTCGCCCTCCATGCCGGTATTCGTGTTACGCAACGAGGCGTACCGCAACCGGGCCTATTGCACGATGAACGAAGGGCTGGGCAAGGTCTTGCGTTACGGCGCATACAGCGACGCGGTCGTTCAGCGCCTCAAATGGATGGAGACGGTTCTCTATCCCGTCCTGAAGAAGGCCGTCGCGAAAATCGGCCGGATCGATATCAAGAACCTGATCGCGCAGGCCCTGCACATGGGCGACGAGGTGCATAACCGGAACCGCGCGGCCACCTCCCTGCTCTATCGCAGCCTCGCGCCCGCCGTGGTAACGACGTGTGACAATCCGTCCGATGCGGCGGCGGTCCTGGAATTCATCAACGGCAACGACCATTTCTTCCTGAACCTGTCCATGCCGGCGGGCAAGGCGACGCTCGACGCCGCGCGTGATATCCGGAACAGCAGTGTACTCGTGGTGATGGCGCGCAACGGCACGGATTTTGGCATTCAACTGGCCGGCACGGGCGATCAATGGTTCACCGGCCCGGCCGCGATACCGGACGCGTTGTTCTTCGCCGGGTTTACCCGCAAGGACGCCAATCCGGATATCGGCGACAGCGCGATCACCGAGACCTACGGCCTCGGCGGATTCGCGATCGCCGCCGCGCCGGCGATCGTGCAGTTCGTCGGCGGCACGGCGGACGACGCGGTCGGATACACGCGGCAGATGTACGAGATCGCCGCCGGCGAGAACAGCATGTTCCAGATCCCCGCCCTGAACTTCCGCGGCACGCCGACCGGCATCGACGCAGTCAAGGTGGTCGAGAAGAATATCCTGCCGTTCATCGATACGGGCGTCGCCCACCGGAAACCGGGCGTCGGACAGATCGGGGCCGGTGTGCTGAACGCGCCGGCGGAACCGTTCCAGAAGGCATTTGAAGGATTGGCCAAAACACTGAAAAAACGCGGATAACCGAAAGGAAAGCAGAATGGATACTAAATCATTCCTCGAGATGATGGGCAACATGCGGGTCTATGACCTGACCCAGCGCTTGAGCGTGCATACGCCGCCATGGCCGAGCTACATCCCGCTCAGCGTGCAGTATTTCAAGCGGCTGGCCGGCGCGCACATGGGCCAGGGCGCGAATGGTCAGGTCATCACGACCAGCAACCACGTCGGCACGCACATGGACGGCGAAATCCATTTCTTCCCGAGCGGACGCCCGATCGGCGACGTGCCGATTCAGGAATGGATCGGACCGGCCGCGGTCGCGGATATATCCGACGAGGTCGGCGATTACGATCTGTACACGCCGGAGATGATCACCCAGCGCGTCGAGGTCAAACAGGGCGACATCCTGATCATCAACACCGGTTATCACCGCTATGCGTGGGATCAAAAGGAATCGGATGAGGTGCGTTACTTCGTCAAGCATCCGGGCCCCGCGCCGGGATTCCACCAGTGGGCGCTTGACATGAAGATCAAGTGGATCGGCGTGGATTGCGGTAGCGCCGATCATCCGATGAACACGATCATCCGCAACTGGCATCCCGGCTGTTTCAAGGAAGCCGAGAAGAAGTTGCAGGCGAAATACGGAAAAGGCTGGGATGAGATGTTCCCGTACGAGGAATACTACCAGGTCATGCACATCAAGCTCTTCCCCAAAGGCCTGGTGCACGCGGAGAATCTCGGCGGAGAGATCGACGAGATCAGCAACAAGCGTGTGTGGCTGGGCGCGTTCCCGCTACGGGGCATCGAACTCGAATCGTGCATGTGCCGGATCATTGCAATGCTTCCAGCCGCATAAGGAGAACGCCATGGCCATTGCTCATACCTTCGATTATGTCAAACCGGCTTCCCTGAAGGCCGCCGTATCGGCCATGGCGAAAGCCGGACAACGTGGCCGCGTACTGGCCGGCGGGACCGACCTGGTCGGTCAACTGCAGGACGGTTCGGCCCAGCCCTCTATCGTGGTCGATATCAAGGGCCTCGACGAACTGAAGAAGCTGAAGTTCCAGAACGGCCGCCTGCATATTGGCGCCCTCGTCACGTTCGACGACATCCTGGAATCGGCGATGATACGGAAACAGTTCCCGGTGTTCGCTGAGATGGCCGGCTGGGTCGCGTCGAACGGCGTGCGGCATCGCGCGACGATGGTCGGTAACATCTGTTCCGCCGTCCCCTGCTGTGACAGCGGACCGATCCTGCTCGTGTACGACTCGACGGTCCTGCTGAAAGGCCCGCGCGGAAGTCGCCGCGTGAAGCTTGAGGACTGGTTCACCGGACCGCGCAAGACCTGTATCCGCCCCGGAGAGATCGTTGTGGGCGTGGAAGTGAAGCAGCCGAAACAGAAACACGCCGCGGCATTCGTCAAGATGCGGCGGTACGAAGGCGAGGATCTGGCCCAGGCCAGCGTGACAGCGCTCGTGAACAAGGACCGGACCTGGCGCATTTCGTTCGGATCGGTCGCGCCGACGCCGGTACCCGGGCACAAGATCGCACAACTGCTAAAGGGACAGGCCCTGACGGACGACTTGATTCGTCAAGCGGTCGCCCTCGTGCCGAAGGAGATTACGCCCATCACGGATATCCGCGCTACGAAGGAATACCGGATGCACATGATCGGCGTGATGCTGGAACGCGGCCTGCGCGCGGCGAACGACCGCTTGTCCGGACGCGGCCCGGCCTATGGAACGAGCCTGATTTAAGGAGGAAGCATGAAGATTACCTGTACCATCAATGGCGCGCAGCGGAACTTCGACGTGGAGCCGTCGGAAACCCTGCTCGATGTCCTGCGCGAGACACTGGGCGTCAAGAGCCCGAAAATCGGTTGCGAACGCGGCGATTGCGGCGCCTGTACCGTCCTGCTCGACGGGCGGACCGTGCGGACCTGCCTGATCCTGGCCGTCGAAGTGGACGGTCACGATATCCGCACCGTGGAAGGCATCGGCGCGGAAGGCCCCTCGCCTCTGCAACAAACGTTCATCAAGCGCAACGCGTTCCAGTGCGGATTCTGCGCGCCCGGCATGGTTCTGGCGGCCACGGAACTGCTCGAACGCAATCCGAAACCGACCGAACACGAGGTCAGGGAAGCGATCGCTGGAAACCTGTGCCGGTGCACCGGATACCGGCCGATCATTGACGCGATCCTGGAAGTGGCCGCGTCGGGCAACGGCGGGAAGAAAGCGGCCGCGAAACGCAGTCGCAAGGCGGCGGGGAGGAAATCATGAGCACACTCAAATATGTCGGAACCAGCGCGCAACGGATCGACGGAGCGGAGAAAGTCATGGCCGCCGCGCGGTACGTGGACGATCTCGATTTCGGGCCGAACCTCCTTCACGCCGAGATCATCGAGAGCCCGCATGCCCATGCGGAGATCAAACATATCGACACGTCCGCCGCCGCCAGGGTGCCGGGCGTGGTGAAGGTCGTGACCGGGAAGGATTTCCCCTACACATTCGGCCTCTACATGAAGGATCGCCATATCTTCGCGCAGGACCGCGTGCGATTCGTCGGCGAACAAGTCGCCGCCGTGGTAGCGCACGATCCGGCCACCGCGCGGCGCGCGGCCAAGCTCGTGAAGGTGACCTACAAGCCCCTGCCCTACGTCCTCGACCTGCAGGAGGCGATCAAGGACAAGGCGCCGCTGGTGCATCCCAACCTGGGAAACTATGAACACGTGCCGTGGTTCTATCCGCGCGCGAAGACCAACATCGCGCATTGGCGGAAGATCCGCAAAGGCGATGTCGCCAAGGGATTCGCCGAGGCAGATGTGGTCCTGGAGGATACATACACGGTACCGCGCTACGCGCATTGCGCCATCGAACCGCACGTGATCGTGGGCCATATGGACCTGTCGGGGCGCATGACCCTGTGGTCGGCTTCGCAATCGCCGTACACCCAACGCAACCTGTTCGCTGAGGCGCTCGCGCCATTCGGACTGACGCACAAGGATGTACGGCTGATTACGCCGCATGTCGGCGGCGGTTTCGGCGGCAAAGCCGGCGTTTCAATTGAGATCCTCGGGGCGGCGCTGGCCATGGCCGCGCGCGGGTCGCCGGTCAAGGTGCGCGCGACGCGCGCGCAGGAGTTCTACAATACCTACCAGCGCCAGGGCGTGTTGGCCCACATCAAGATGGGCGTGAAGAAGGACGGGACGATTACCGCCATCGAACATACCCTGCACTGGGACGCCGGGGCATACGTGGAATACGGCGCGAACGTGGTGAATGCCGTGGGGCTGTCGGCTACGGGCGCGTACCGCGTCGCGAATGCCAAAATCGATTCGATCGGGATGTACACCAATCTGCCGCCGGGCGGTCCCTATCGCGGATTCGGCTATTCCGAGTTCCATTTCGGACTGGAATCGCACATCAACCGGATCTCGAAGATGATCGGTATGGATCCGGTCGAATTCCGGCGCCGGAACGCTATCCGCGAGGGCGACATCCTCGCCTACGGCGCGGACATGCCGCCGAACGGTCTGCGCGAGTGCCTCGACAAGGTCGCCGCGGAGATCAAATGGGGCGAGAAGGAAACCTCGAGCGATCCGAATAAGGCGATCGGCAAAGGGTTCTCCCTGTTCTGGAAGGCGCCGGCCATGCCGCCCAACGCGTCGTCGTCCGCGTTCCTGAAACTAAACGAGGACGCGAGCGTCAACATCACGATATCCGGCATGGACATCGGACAGGGCCTGCTGACCGTCATGGCCCAGATCGCCGCGGAGGTGCTGACGATCCCCGTCAGCAAGATTCGCGTCGAAACGCCGGATACCGACCGCAACCCCTACGAATGGCAGACCGTCGCGTCGCACGTAACCTGGGGATGCGGCAACGCCGTGAAGCGGGCCGCCGAAGAGGCGCGCGACAAGATATTCGACGTCGTGCATCGCGCGCGCGGCATTGATAAGAGCCATCTGTATCTCGAGGATGAGCAGGTCAAGCGCAAGGACCAGCCCGATTTCACGATCCCGTTACGGGACCTTGCGATCAACGGATTGATGATGCCCGATGGAACGTTCCGGGGCGGGCCGATCGTCGCTTCGGGCATGTTCATGCCCGAGTTCTCCTCGACCGTCTGCGATCCGGAAACGAGCCAGGGCGGACATCCAAACGTGCATTACACCGTGGGCGCCGCCGGAATCACCCTCGAAATCGATCGGCAGACCGGCCGCATGCACGTGAAGAAGGTCGCGTTGTCCGTGGATGCGGGCAAGGCGATCAACCCGGACCTTGTCAAGGGACAGGTAACCGGCGGCATCGTGCAAGGCCTGGCCACGGCGCTGTACGAGGATATGCGGTACAGCCCGGAGGGCAAACTGCTGAACCCGAACTTCACCGATTACAAGATTCCGACGGCCATGGACATTCCCGACGAGATCGTGCCGATCATCGTCGAGGTGCCCCAACCGGACGGACCGTTCGGGGCGCGGGGCGTCGGGGAGCATACGATGATCCCGATGCCAGCCATCGTCGCCAACGCGATCGATGACGCCGTAGGTGTGCGCCTGAAGTCCATGCCGCTCACGGCGGAGAAGGTGTCTTTGGCCCTGCAGCGGATCGATTACGACGAAGTCCGCGGCGAAACCATGGGGCTTTGCTTCATGGGCAAGGCCGACCAGTACGACTTCGAGACCGGCGTCGCACGGACAACGAACTAGATGCAGGTGGGATCGGCCCGAACCGTCGCGCGCGACAGCTCGGGCTGGACAAATACCGTTTTAAGAGTCTTTAATCTGTTATGGCGAACAGGGGCACATGGTTCGGCGCATTGATTCCCCCGCCCCACTGGCGGGTGCCGGTCATTGTCTCATCCGGCGCGTTCTGCGGAATTGCGGTTTATGCCCTGATCGTGTCCAACGCCGTCAGTTATCTCTCGGATTCCCCGGCCACATGCGTCAACTGCCACATCATGGCGCCGCACTATGCGACGTGGTCGCACAGCGCCCACCGGGAACATGCCACGTGCAGTGACTGTCATGTGCCGCAGGACAACGTGTTCCGGCACTATTTCTACAAGGGCAAGGATGGCGCGCGGCACGCGACCATTTTCACCCTGCGCAAGGAACCGAACGTGATCATGATGCATGACGCCGGACGCGCCGTGGTGCAGGAGAACTGCAAGCGGTGTCATGACTTCACGAACGAGCGGGTGTCCGCGTATCACGTGACAGGTCCTTCGGCGCTTCGGGGTGAGGGTCCGCTCTGCTGGGATTGTCACCGGGAAGTGCCGCACGGCTTGGTCCGCAGTACGGCGGCCACACCCTATGCGCGGGTGCCCCTGCCGCAGTCGCCGATGCCCGAATGGCTTCAGGAGATGGTTAAACCACAAGAACAAGCGAGATAATCCTATGAAAACATTAGCGCAAACCGTTCAGGAGAAACCGTGGATCGGATGGGTTCTATTTCTGTCCACGATGCTGGTGGTGTTCGT
>CAYRPR010000014.1:0-8920 GCA_964425945.1 uncultured Verrucomicrobiota bacterium
GGTCGCGGCGGCGATCAGCCGCTGCCGGATCGACTCAAACTGGATGCGGACCGGCAAGGGCGGTAGCGACCCGAATCGATCCCGCAGCCAGGATTCGGCCCGGGCGATAAACAGCGCGGCGAGATCCGATTCATGGTCCGCATCGGGTTGATCGCGCAAGCCCTGCAGGGCGTGGTGGATCAGCGTCCCGTAATCCATCGGATCCAGCTCGTTCTTGTCGTCACAGATGGATTCCATCCGAAGGATATGCCGGAGATAGAAGCGGAAGGGACAAGCCAGATAGGCATTCAAAGCGGTCACGCCCAGCCTCTCCGGTTTCGGTGTCTCCCGGCATCCCCACGGATCGAGGCGGAAACTGACGGAGGCGGGATGCACCCGCGTGTCGGGTTCCGGGTCGCGGAACAGTCGCGCGGCCCGGCCCGGCAGCTGTTCGTCCGGACAACGGAATTACAGGCGAGAGGGACGCAAGGGATCTCTCGTGCGGCTGAGCGCGCCCGCGATGAAACTGATCCGCCCGGCCGCGCGGCGCGACTCGATCAGCGAGGTCATCAGATAGGCATCCCGTCCCAGCCGCTCCGCGTCACTATGCAATCCCAGCCGCACGCGGAGCGAATCCGGAAGGAACGCGTCCGTGATGCGCCCGTCCGGGACCTTACCTTCGTTCATTCCCGTGACGATCAGCACCCGCGCATTGTTCCACGGCAATTCCAGCCAACCTTCCAGATCGACCTGCGCATCTTTCCGCTCCTCGTAGATCGTCTCGCCGGATAGCGCGCGCAATATGAGCTGGATTACATCGGCGATAGGCAGATCCAGCGCGATAAACGATGGATGCCGCGCTTCGACGATCAGACGGTTGATGCAGACGGCGACCAGGCGGAAAGCCTCATCCTCGGGATTCTGCGGATCAATCTCCTGATTCGCGTAGATACGCTCCATGAGGGCGCCTATGATCTGGTCGGTGGATTTCCGGTCCTGACAGGAGCGCACGATATCGATAAAAGACAGAGCCACCCGTAGCGGCGCGTCATCGGCCAACTTCGCCAGCGCGCGGCGGACATCCTCCATGTTTTGGGGCAGAAAGGCGTTCTGAAATTCGTCCAACTGCGCAAGCAGTGGAGCGGCGGCGACACGATGACGGTCATATAGAGCGCGCAAGACATCCGGATGCCGCAGGAACGCGCTGATTGACCGGTAATCCGGGTCCTCCATCAGCGCCCGGCATCGATCCAGCACATGATACAGGCGGTGCTGGGTGACGGACCGTCCCGCCGGATTAAACGCAATCAAGCCGTGGTCCGCCAAGTGCGCGTCGATAAACGGCGTGACATCGCTGTCGGGCACGCCGATCGCCAGATCCGCCGGACCGATACGCGCCGATTCTTCCGCGATGATCTCCAGCGTCCGCCGCGCCTGATCCATCGGCGTCGCGCCCAGCAGCACATTCCGCTCCTCTTCGGGAAAGTCGATCTGAACACCCGTCCACACGTCCGCCCTCGGGCGGCCCCATGCGTCGAAATCGGCCGCACGCGATTCCGGGGCATGCACGAGCACGTCGACCGGCCATGTGGCGGCCAGCTTCTCCAATGCGCGGACCATCAACAAACTCGGATCCGGTACGGCGGCCACCACGATGCGACGGATTCCATCCGGCGGGACAGGTGCATCCGACTGCTTGATCAGATGCGCGCACCGATCCTCCAGTCCGGTTTCCTCCATCCGTTTCAGGTACTGCCCTTCAAGCCGGGCCAGGTCATTCCATCGATCCGGTTCTTCCAACTCCGCACCGTATTGCCGGATCACATCACTGATCAGGTAGCCCCCATCGGCCAGTGTCTGACGCAGATGCTGTATCAGCTCCGCCGTGTGCAAAGCCCAGGCCTGATCCTGTTCGGGCGGCACGGGAAACAGACCGGCGTAATCGGCCGTGGAGATCCGGCGCAGGAGATCGCACCAGATAGCGCCGGTCAGCATCGGCCCCGCGACCCGCGATGTCGCATCCGCCGGCTGCAAGAAGAATGTGGGCACTTCCACGCGCGGGGGGATCAGCGCCGTGTCTTTTCCGGCACACCGCAGGGCCAGCGCCTCGCGCAGGCGACGCCCGGCCTGCCGGGTGGGCACAATCACCAGCGTGTCGGACAAATCAACAACCCCGTCCGACGCCCCGGGTAGCAACCCGTCACAGACCTTGTCCGTGACCGGGGCATCCCAGCCGAGAAAATGTCGGGAAATGGCCATCGCCCCGGATTATAATCACAACAGGGACCCGGGATGAACTCAATTGTCATGTGCGCCGCGGGAATGGTATGATGGATCATTATGGTCATCGGACTGGTAGAAGCCTCGATCAGCATTCCGGAAGCCCGGTCGCTCAAGGACAAGCGCTCGGTGATCCGGAGCCTGAAAGACCGGGCGACCAACCGTATGAACGTGAGTGTCGCCGAGGTCGGGCATCAGGACCTGTGGCAACGGGCCGAACTGGCGTTTGTGACCGTGGCGGCCGAGAAGACCGTGGTCGAAAAACGCATGGCGGAGATAGGCTCCTTCCTGCGCTCGAATCCGCGATACGTATTGCTCGATTACACAACCCAACTGCTCTAATGAAGCTCCTGCTCCCGATGGCCGCCATTCTGATGACAACCAGCGGTCTAGAATCATTCGCGGCCGAGTCCGGATCTACGATTCGCGTCGCCTGCGTGGGTGACAGCATCACGTACGGGAAGAATATTTCGGGCCGCGAAACCAACAGCTATCCGGCCGTCCTTGCGCGACTCCTGGGCCGGGGATACGAGGTCGGCAATTTCGGCGTAAGCGGCACCACGTTACTGAAAAGGGGAGACTATCCGTACTGGCGCACAGCCGCGTTCCACGATGCAACCGCCTTCAATGCACATATCGTCATCATCAAGCTCGGCACGAACGACACCAAAGGAAGGAACTGGCAATTCGGGGACGACTTCGCCGGCGACCTGCGTGACCTGATCGCCCATTTCCGGAATCAGCCGAACCGGCCGGAGATACGCCTCTGCGTACCGGCGCCCATGTACGGGGTCTTCCGCTACTTGAACGACCGGACACTGCGCCGTGAGGTCATTCCCGTGCTTGAGCGGATCGCCGATGAAGAGCAGGTCCGTCTCATCGATATCTACACGGCGCTGGATGATCAGTCCGAACTTTTCCCTGACGGGGTGCATCCCAATCGGGAGGGCGCCGCGCGCATCGCGGAGACGGTGTATCAGTCATTCACCACGCCCTGAAATTCATAGCGGACTTGTTTAAGTCCGCAATAGTTCCTATTCGGAGGCGTACGACGCGTTGAAGAAACATTCCCGATGGATGCGGGTGATCTCCACCCCGCGCGATTCCAGCCAGACCGTGATTTCATCGATCATCGCGTCCAGCCCGCACAGATAGTAATGATGCTGTCCGTCGACCGGCACGCGGTCGAGCAGGCCGGTTACCCGGCCGTGGTGACAACCCGGCACCGCCTCTCGCGAAACGGCCATCCGCAAATCGCATACCGAACGGAGCCAGTCCACCTCCACCGCATCCTCCCACGCGCGGACCCCATACAAACACAACACCGGCTGGCGCCCGGCCTGCGATCGAAAATACGACAGGAACGGCGCGATACCGGTCCCCGTTGCGATAAACACCGCCGGCGCCTGCGCGGGACGGAACCAGCCAAACGGAGGACTCATCATCACTTCATCCCCCGGCTTGCGCGACGCAAGAAACGGACTGACCTCCCCACCCTCCATGCGACGTATGACAAATCGCAGGAACGGCTCGTCCACGCCGGATGCCAGACTGTAGGGCCGCGACACCTTGCCGTCCGCACCATACAACGCCACACAATCGCCCGGCACGAATGTCATATCCTGACGCGCCAACTGCAATTCGAAGATGCCTGAACCATGCCGGATCACATTTTCCACCTGGGTCCTGATATTCATGGGTTCAGAAAAAGCGATGGCCGACATCGGCCGGTGCGCCGCGGAATGGACCAAGAAACCGGACTTCGCGAATGAGGCGCAGGCCGAATTTTTCGTAAACGGCATCCGCCATCATCCGCGCAAGATCGAATACGTCCTGCGCCGTACCGTCGGGCTGTTTGACAATGATATTGGCGTGCTGCGGGAATACGATGGCGCCTCCGACCCGCATCCC
Source organism: uncultured Verrucomicrobiota bacterium (assembly GCA_964425945.1). Classification (GTDB taxonomy): domain Bacteria; phylum Verrucomicrobiota; class Kiritimatiellia; order SLAD01; family SLAD01; genus CAYRPR01. Next base: position 4,171 of record CAYRPR010000014.1, read on the forward strand.
CTTGGCGCCCGCCTGCTCGAGAAACCAGCCGGCGGCCTGACGACGCTCGCCGGGCCGGGCCGGGTCGACATTGCGGAATATGCTCCCGATACAAGGCTCGGTCGGCCAGTCAGGATGTTTCTCCCGGCGCAAGGCCAGAATGGAATCCCGCTCCTTCTTCATGTTCGCCACGTCGCCCGGAACCAGCTTCAATCGTACGGACAACACAACGTCGTTGCTGTGATGCAACCGGGATTGCCGGTAGGAAAACCCGAGTTCGTCCGGCCGAACCGCACGCACGCTTCCGTCCTCGGCCATCAGATCCACGCGCTCGATCACTTCGGCGATTTCGCGGCCGAACGCGCCGGCATTGCCCACGACCGCCCCACCCACGGCGCCCGGGATACCCGAGCAGTTGATCAGTCCATCCAATCCGAGCCGTATCGTCTCGCGCACAAGATGGTCGAGAATCGTACTGCCCGACACCTCCACGACAAAATCCTGAACATCCAGCACGGGTTCATCACTGAAGTATCGGATCACGGACAACGGAATCCCCTCGTCGGAAATCAGCAGGTTGGACCCGCCGCCGATGAGCACATACTCCTCGCCCGATGCGCGGAGGGCGCGGACCGTGGCCACGAGTTGTTCCGGCATGCGGCAGAAATACATCCGGCGGCACGGCCCGCCGAGTTGGAAGGTGGTATAATCACGAAGCAGCACACCTTCGCGCACATCGACGTCGGCCGTCGGCCGGGCTGGATCCGAATTCTTCATTTTGCGGGCGACTCATCCTTGGACTGGGTCCGATCGCCCTCCTCCAGACGCGCCAACAGCCATAGATAATCCGATAGCCGGTTGAACCAGATGATCATCGGCCGGTTCTCGATCAGTCCGGACTCCAGCAAACCCACGACCTTCCGTTCGCAGCGGCGCGCGATGGTCCGGGCATGGTCGATATGAGCCGCGGCGGTCGTGGCGCCCGGCAGTATGAAACCGCGCGGCATCCGGATCTCGCTTTCCACGGCCTCGCGCTTCCGGTCCATATCACGCACCATGTCCTCATCGACGCGTTTGTCCAGCCGGTGCGCGTGATCCAAGGAGGTCGCCAGCTCCGCGCCGGCAATGAAAAGGTCGCGCTGGACCTGTTTCAGCCGGTCCCGGACGTCCTTGCGGGTCGAAACACTCCGCGCGATGCCGAGCACGCTGACCAGCTCATCCATATCGCCGTACGCGTCCGTCCGCGGCGAGTCCTTGGATACTTCTTCACCGGAGAACAGACGCGTGGTACCCTGATCGCCGATTTTAGTGGTAATACTTCGGCTTTTCATGCCGAGGTAAGCTGGCGTAAAACCACGGGGTTGTCAATCGACGCGTATGAGAGAACCGGATATCCAATCCCTGCTGGAATGCACGGTCCGCGCCGCGCAGGCGGCGGGCGGACATGCCCTGAAGCATTATGCCCGGCGCGGCGACATCGCCGAGCGCTTCAAGCACGACGTCAAACTGCAGTTGGATCTCGAAGCCCAGCGGGAAGCGGAGCGGGTGATCCTGCATCAGTTTCCCGACCACGCCATCCTTGGTGAAGAGGGCGCCACCGAATCCGCCGACCAGCCGCGCTGGATCATCGATCCCATCGACGGCACCGTCAACTTCTCGCACGGCATGCCGATCTGGTGCTCCTGCGTCGGCGTGGAGTTCCAGGGCGAGATGCTCGCCGGAGCCGTGTACGCCCCGCAGATGGAGGAACTGTATACCGCCTCGATCGAACATCCGGCGCTGTGCAACGGAAACCCGATCCATGCGTCAACGACACACCGGCTGGAGGACGCGCTGATCCTGACCGGCCTGACCAAAACCATCGAAACCAGCTCGGCCGCTTTCGATCTCTTCAGGATCCTGTCGCTGCGCGCCCGGAAAGTTCGGATCATGGGCGCCGCGGCCGTGGACATCTGCCATGTCGCCTGCGGACGGGCGGACGCCTACGTCGAAACCGGCATCTATCTCTGGGACGTCGCCGCCGCCGGCCTGATCGCGCGACGCGCCGGCGCGCGGACGGACGTGCTCAAGGAACTCGGCGAGCACAAACTGCGGTACATCTGCACGAACGCCCCCCTGCATGACATCGTGCGGGACGTGTATACGAGTGTGTTGGAGTAGAGTGTTCAGTGTTCGGTGTTCAGTGTCCAGGTAGAGAGGACTTCCAATCATTGGAACTTTTTTGTATGCACATTTCCAATCGTTGGAAGTTTTTTCTTTCCCTGAACACCGAACACTGAACACTTCTACGGCGCGTCGCTGAACGAGATCGATGTGCGCAGCGATGGGCGGTCGCGTGGAGCGAGGGTCCACGTGGTCCACAGGACATTGGTCGGAGGGCGACCGATCTCCATCTCCTCGCGCACGACAGTCCATCGCACGTCCAGAGACTCGGCGTCGAACTCCTGTTCCAGATAGTGCGCCGTCTGGATCCGCGACAGGATGTCAATGGATGCCTGCAGAGATAGTGCCGATTGCTCGGTTCGGAGGACTTGAAACAGCGACAAGCCCGCGGCGACGGCCACGACGGCGATTATGGACAGCGCGACGAGGATCTCAATGAGGCTGAATCCGCGTCGCATGCCGCCCTCAGAGGTTGGAACTGCTGATGTCCGCCGCGTGGCCGTCGCCGCCGGGTTCGCCGTCACTGCCATACGTGATGATTTCGTAGGCTTCCCGGTTGCGGCCCGGCGCCAGATACACGTACGGGTTGCCCCACGGATCCAGCGGCAGACGGGTCTTCGCCAGATAACCGCCTTCCGGATATTTCGGCGGGACGGGATCCATCGTCGGCCGGCGCACGAGCGCTTCCAATCCCTGCGTCTGCGTCGGATAGCGCCCCTGCTCCACAAAATAGGTCTGCAGGGCGGATTCCAACTGCCCGATCTGCAGGATCGCGGATTTGACGCGTGATTCCGCCTGATGCCGGATCACGTTGACGCCCACGATCCCGGCGAGGCTCATGATAATGACGAGGACCACGAGGATCTCGATCAGGGTGAATCCGCCCGCGCGCTTCAATCCGGCGATTCTGTCTTTTCGGTGGACCATAATTCTCCCTGCCGATCGTCTTCCCCACGGCTCAATTCAGCATTGAACTTTCCAGCCAGCGCGTCAAGCTTGGCGAGATAGTACGCGATGTTTTCGTCTCGGTTATCCGGGTCCCATTCCGATACCGGCTTGGCGGATTCGTGCACGGCCACGGATTTCTTCGTGCCGGTCACATAGTACGCCACCTGATCGCCCGCCCGGTAATCGCGGCCGGAACGAAGGGCCAGTTCGTACGCGGCGTTGCGTCCGCGGCTCTTGCCCTGAATCTTGTCCCGGTAGGTGGACGGGGCGTCCTGCAAGGTCTCGGTCTTGGCCAGGTGATGGATATCCCACTCGCCGTTGCGGATGGCCGTCCGGTATTTCTCGCCCAACCGGGGAATCTCGTCGGGGCGCTCTTCCAGAATCAGGCGAAGTATCTCGCGGAGAAACTCGCGCTGGAACGGTTCCAGGCCGCGGGATTTCAGCGCGGCGCCCTTGATCATCATGCCGCCATCGTCATCGAGCAGCGCGTAGTTCTTCATCTTGTAACTGAACATCGAGCGATAGACACCGTCGAACTCGATCTCGATGCCGTCGGGCAGGGATTCCTGGAACCGGCGCCGGAACGATTCGAGATCCGCGTCCGACTTGAATTCCGGCGGTACGAAATAGATGCCGTCCGTATCGATCTCGATCGGTTGCCCGCCTTCTTTCCGGATCCGGTCCAGCATCTGCTGGAGAATTTCCCGTCCATCGGCGGCCACGCGTTCGGCCATATCGAAATCGCTGAATCGTGCCTGCCCGAAACCGAGATACCCATAGAAGGAGTTGATCAGCACCTTGAAGGCCGTCTGCAGAGCGTCGTAATAGGACCGATCCTCATTGGTTGCGTCGTTCCACTGCGCTTTCGCGTCCACCCGCACGGCGCGCAGGTATTCGAGCAGGTGCAGGAACACGCCGAGCTCGTCCGATCGCGGGCCGATCCGACGCGTCAGCATCAGGGACGGATACAACGAGCGCACGTCACAGTGATGCACGTTGCGCGCCACGCCGGTGAAGAATACGTCGGTGTACCCCCCGGCAAAGTCGCGCACGGCGTCGGGCACGGGCAACGCGTGGCCCTGCCGCAGGTACTCGCGAATCAGCAGGGCATCGACCTTGGAACCGTTGCCGCGCACGACCACGGACTGATAGGACATGGGCGCAATCTGGGCCTGCGCGAAGTACACGGGCGACAACAGGTTGCTGATGGCGCGCGTTTCCCGGATGTCGTCGAGCGCATAGGCCATCACCTTGTCCGGATCGCGGTCGAATGTGCGGGCGATCTCGGAGCCGTCCAGGTAGGTCCGGTTGGCGGCCGCGACGCCGAAATGTTCCGCCACCTCCTTGAGCCCGAATCCCTCTAGCGAGCGGTGGGTGGTGTCATAGATCTGGGCCATGAAGAAGGTGTCGAGCACGTGGCGCCCGTGAATCTCAATCTTCGGATAGGCGATGGTCCGGTCGGCGGACAGGAAGCGGCCGGACATGACGCGCGGTTCCGCGCGGTTGCGTCCGATCTTCAGCTTGATCTTGTGCCGTTTGGCGCGCGCGATGAGGTACGGCAGGTCAAACTTGAACAGGTTATGCCCTTCCAGGACATCGGGGTCGCGCTCCTGGATCCGCGCGACAAACTGTTCCAGCATGGCGCGTTCATCATATTCCG